>CANBTO010000081.1 GCA_947372405.1 Verrucomicrobiaceae bacterium | reverse complement strand
ATCTCCTTCTAACAGGGGGAGCTTGGCGACCATGGCGTCCGGCGGGGTGAGCTGGTGTTTTCCGCCGAAGGGCCAGAGCACGGTGCCCGCGCCGACGGAGCCATCGAACATGCCACCGAGGCCGCGTTGGGAGCAGATGTTGAGATTGGATAAGTGAGAAGTGAGTGTGGTGCTGGGGGTAGCCGGCTGAAGCCGGCGCTCCGTGACGTGGACTTTGGCGGATTGTTGGACGCCGTTGGTGTCGAGGAAGGCGCGGGAGAGGTTGACGATGGTTTTGCCACGCCAGGTCATGACTAGGCGGCCGCTGTCGGTGACGTTGGCGACGTGGACACACTCAAGGTTTTCCTTGTCAGCCTCGGCGATGAAGTAGGCGATCTCCTTGGGATCGACGCAGACGGCCATGCGTTCCTGGGATTCGGAAATGGCGATTTCGGTGCCGTCGAGGCCGTCATATTTTTTCGGGACGGCATCGAGGTTGATTTCGAGGGAGGGGGCGATTTCGCCGATGGCGACGGAGACGCCGCCCGCGCCGAAGTCGTTGCAGATTTTGATTTTGCGGGTGAGTTCCGGGTTGCGGAACAGGCGCTGGATTTTCCGTTCGGTGGGAGCGTCTCCCTTCTGGACTTCGGCGGAGTTTTCGAGGGCGGTGTCCGTGTGTTCCTTGGACGAACCGGTGGCACCACCGACACCGTCGCGGCCGGTGCGGCCGCCGATGAGCAGGATCACATCGCCGGGAGCGGGTGTGCCGCGGAAGACATTGGCGCGCGGGGCGGCGGCGACAACCGCGCCGATTTCGAGTCGTTTGGCGACATAGCCGGGGTGATAGACTTCCGCGACCTGGCCGGTGGCGAGGCCGATCTGGTTGCCGTAGGACGAGTAGCCGTGCGCGGCGATCTGGCAGATTTTTTTCTGTGGGAGCTTGCCGGGAAGTGTCTCGGAGAACGGTGTGAGCGGATTGCCGGCACCGGTGACGCGCATCGCCTGATAGACGTAGGAACGGCCGGAAAGCGGATCGCGGATGCAGCCGCCTAGGCAGGTGGCGGCACCACCGAAGGGCTCGATCTCGGTGGGGTGGTTATGCGTCTCGTTCTTGAACATGATCAACCACTCTTCGGAAGAAGTTGAGGGTTGAGAGTTGATGGTTGATGGTTTGGAGATTTCGACGGGGACCACAATACAGGCGGCGTTGACTTCCTCGGAGACTTCGAGGTTGTCGAGTTCGCCGGACGCGCGGAGTTCGCGCATGCCGATGAGGGCGATGTCCATCAAGGTGACGGGTTTGTCGCCACGGCCGAGTTTGCCGCGGGTTTCCTGATAGGTCTGCCAGGCGCGGGCGACCGGACCGGAAGGATCGTCGAAGGTGACCTCGTCGATCTTGGTTAGAAACGTGGTGTGGCGGCAGTGGTCGGACCAGTAGGTGTCCAGCATCTTGATCTCCGTGATGCTGGGGTCGCGCTTCTCCTCGTCGCGGAAGTAGGTCTGGCAGAAGGCGACGTCCTCGGCGGACATGGCGAGGCCTAAGTCGGAGCGGATGGCGGCGGGGTCAAGCCGGGTGAATCCGGTTAGAATGGCGACGTCGGACGGGGCGTGCGGAGCGCGACGGTCATGGATTGCGGGAGAGGATTTGGATTCAGTCTGTCCCGCCATGTCGCTTCGCTCCATTGCCGCTACGGGGATTTCGTGCGAATCGACGGCGTTGATGACGTAGCTTTTGACTGCGGCGATTTCATCTGTGGTGAGGCTGCCTTCGAGGACGATGACACTGGCGGAGAAAACGTCCGGGCGTTCCTTGCCTGTCAGGATCTGCACGCATTGGGCGGCGGAGTCCGCGCGCTGGTCGAATTGGCCGGGGAGATACTCGACGGCGAAAGCGGATTCGTTTTCGGCGATGGCAAGGACGGGGAAGACATCGTCCACCTGGGGTTCTGAAAGGATGTGGGTGACGGCCTCGTTGAACTCGGCGTCGGTGAGCACGTCGATATCGTAGCGCTGGATGACGCGGACGTTTTGCAAGCCCGGCAGGCCGAGGGATTCACGGAGGTCGTGCAGGAGGTGGCGTGCCCCGGTGTTGTGGGCGGCCTTTTTTTCAACGAAAATGCGGTTCATCAGCGGCGTGGCTTTGGGAAGCACCGGATGCTAAAGCACCTCACCGTGAGGGCAAGCGGAATGGGCCAGTCCTGTGGCTGCTGACGTCGTGGCTTTTTCAGAATCCGCTCCAAATCCGCAACAAAAGGCAGCCGTGGCGCGGAACTTCGAAGGATTTCTTGCCAGTGACGGGGGAAAGATCCTTCTGCCTCCAGAGGTCGCGGATTTTCATCATGCTCATTCCTCCCACCAAAGCCGGCTCAAGCGGGATAAGATTCGTATGCGGACCGAGGTTGAACAAACCGACCGCCCATGAACCGTCCACCATGGGTTTGGCCCAGACCTCGGTATTTCCGTTCTTGGAAATGCGGGCGGCTTGTTTGCCGAGTTCGTCCTGGTTGACTTCCAGCACTTCGTCGTTGGAAAGCAGGTTGACGGTAAAATCGTCTAGCTTGGTTAGATCGCAACCGATGAGCAGCGGCGAGGCCAATAGGCTCCACAGGGAAATGTGGGTGTATTGCTCGTTGGGAGTCAGACGGGTGGCGTGCAATGCAGGCCCCCATCCGACCTGGCCGACGACCAACATGTCAGGGTCGTTCCAATTTCCCGGTTGGGCATATTTTTCAAGGCCTGCTTGCGAGAAGCCAATCGACGACATGCTGTTCCAAGTGTCGGTGATGTCACCGGTGGTGCGCCAACTGTTGGCTCCCACCTGGTCGCCCCATTTGCTGACATCCCCCATGCCATATTGGCAGAGGCTGTAGTGGATGTCGCGTTTCTGTCGGTCGAGCGCGCCGCGCATTATCGCGTAGGGGATCATGAGTTTGAGCAACCCCTCGTCGGTGACGGTATCGATGGCGGGAAGGGAATGCGCAGGTTTTGCGCGGGTGCCTTCCATCTGCGGTTTGTAAGAACACCAGTCGTGTTTTAGATAGTCGAATCCCCAATCCGCATACGATTTGGCGTCGAGTTCCTCATGGCCGAAACTGCCGGTGCAACCGCCGCAGGTGAGCGGGCCGGGAGACGAATAAATACCCGCCTTGAGACCAAGGGCATGGATATAACCGGTCAGCGATTTCATGTCCGGAAACCTCGGATTAGTGAGAATGTGACCGTCTTTGTCACGTTCCGGGCCTTGGAGCGTCGGATCTTTGCTGCCGGGGTGGACCTGCCAGTAGTCGTCGATGTTGATGTAAGTCCAACCATGATCCACCAACGAACTTTCGGCCATGACTCGGGCGGCGTCGCGGATGTGTTTATCGGTTACGGCTGAAGCAAAACAGTTCCAACTGTTCCACCCCATTGGCGGGGTGAGGGAGATTCGGTCACCGCCGATGATCTTAAGCGTGCGATCCGCCTTGCCGCGGGAATTGGTGACGCTGACGGTGACTTTCCATTCGCCCTTGGAGGCGAGAGTGCCGGTGATCAGACCGGTTTTTGTATCGATTTCCAGCCCCGGAGGCAGGCCATTCGCGGCGAAGGCGATGGGCTTTTCCCCAGTTGCGGTGACTCGGTGTTGGAACGGATTTCCCGGTCGTGCTCCGAAGACGCGCGGACCCGTCAGCCGGGGATCTGGACCGGGCTTTGGTGTGAGGATTTCGGCTGCTTCCGGCTCGGGAACCAACGCTGCCGGCGCGTCGCCAGTATAAGTGACTCGGGCGTCCGCCCAGTTTGCGTGGTCGAATGCGATGCCGTCGTTGCCGTCGGTTACCTGCAGGCAGAGTTGGGTGACACCCGCCAACGGAATCTTCACCGTCTTGGCCGCTTCTCCGCCTTTGATGATTCCACTGCTGAATACCGAGCGTCCATCTGCCGTGACCACGAACTCGACCGAGCCTTGGCTGCCCGTTTCATCTGCGACACCGACGTCTGCCAGAAACTCTGTCGCTTTGCCATCGAGCTTGAGTGTGAATTCGCTGTCAGCATGCGTGCCGATGCCGTTCTGATAGAATTTTCCGCCAATTTTCAAGGGGGCTCCGTCGATGGATTTTCCCTTATTGGGTGTTTTCCAGCCGGTGGTCATGCTGGTGATGTCGAGGCTGGAGAGCTGCAGTTCAGCTCCCAACGATGCGCTGGCGAGCGCAAAAACCAGCGGAAATAGGAATCGGTGTTTCACCCCGGTGAAGACGATGCGATGAAACGAATTCTATCGCTCCGCATGGGAGAAAGCCTGCAGGTGGAGGCGTTCCCGCTCTGCTTGGGGCATGGGCGAGGGGTCCGGATACTCGAAAACGCCGCCCTCGTAGTTTCTCAGGGTCACGCGTCCGGGGGCGGTGTCGATGAGGTAGTTCGGATTGATCGGGATTTTTCCACCGCCGCCGGGGCCGTCGATGACGAACTGCGGGACGGCGTAGCCGGTGGTGTGGCCGCGGAGCCCCTCGATGATCGAGACGCCTTCCGCGACGGAGGTGCGGAGGTGGGATGAGCCGTTGATGAGGTCGCACTGATAGAGGTAATACGGCCTCACGCGGCACATGAGCAGCTTGTGGACGAGTGCTTTCTGGATTTCCACCGAGTCGTTCACGCCGCGCAGCAGGACGCTCTGGTTGCCTAACGGAATGCCGGCGTCGGCGAGGCGGCCGAGTGCGTCACGGACTTCGGTGGTGAGTTCGCGCGGGTGGTTGGAGTGGATGGAGATGAAAAGCGGGTGGTGCTTTTTCAGCATCATGCACAACTCGGGCGTGATCCGCTGGGGCAGGAAAATCGGAATTCGCGAGCCGATGCGGATGAACTGGATGTGCGGAATCGCCCTCAGCCGGGTGAGGATCTTGTCGAGGCGCTCGTCGGAAAACAGCAATGGATCTCCGCCGGAAAGCAGCACGTCGCGGACTTCCGTGTGTTTTTCCAAATACTTGAAAGCCATCTCCCACTGGGTTTCCAGATGTTGCTCGCCCACGCCGGAGACGACTCGCGAACGCGTGCAATACCGGCAATACGAGGCGCAGCGGTCCGTCACGAGAAACAGGACGCGGTCCGGGTAGCGGTGCACCAGTCCCGGCACGGGCATGTGGGAATCCTCGCCGCAGGGGTCCGCGAGTTCTTCGGGCGCGTTCCAACCTTCCTCGATGCGTGGGATGACCTGTCGGCGGATCGGGCAGTCCGGATCATCGCGGTCGATCAGGTTGAAGAAGTGAGGCGTGATCGACATCGCGAGCTTGTGACCTGCAAGCAGGACACCGGCGCGTTCCACATCGGTGAGGTTGAGCTTCGATTCGAGATCGCTGAGCGAGTCCACGCGGTTGCGGAGCTGCCATTTGCAATCGCTCCAGTGGGACGGCGATTCCTCGGGCCAGTATCCCGGGGTGTGGCTGATGAAGGCGGGGTCGAGGTCGGAAGGTCGCATGGATCTCGTGAAACGGTATGCCAGTTTCGGTTAGCCTCGGAAAAGCGCAACCGGGAAATCAGGGCAGGCCCGCGCAGCGGCGGATCAGCTTCACCAGCCGCGAGGTGGAGGCGGCCATCACGGTGGAGGGAGGCATGTTGCCATCCGGTTCCCCGGGAGTGACGATGGCCCGGGTGCCCACCCGCACCGCAGGCAGGTTCATTTCGAACAGGATGCTGGAAAGGTCCACATCATCACCCAGGCAGATGGTTTCCGCTCCGCGGACGGAGCCGAGGTCCCTGGCCATTTCGAGCGGAGCGGCGGCCGTGTCCCGCGAGCTGAGCCAGAGTTCCTCGCCGGCTCCCATCGCCTCGACGCAGAGCAGGGCTTTGGGTGAGACCGCCATCTCACGAACTTTTCTTGCCGTCTCGAGAATGGGTGCTTCGGGATCGTTGGCATGTGGCAGGAAAACGAAGTGGATGCTCATCTCAGGTTTTTCGCCGGCCAGCGCTTGGGCGACGGCGAGGGTGGCGGCCAGGCCGGTGGCATTCGCCTCCACGCCGGGAGATCCAGGGCGGCTGTCATAGGAGGTGATCACCCAGACGGCCGGGGCCTCGGGTTTCCTGCCGGCCAGTGTCGCACGGAGCAGCGGCCAATCCGCCGGGCCACGCTCCTTCTGGACGTTGTAGCCGGTGTTGGCCGGTCCTAACAGGCCTTCGATCATCGAAGCGGTTTTGCTCAGGTTCCTGGCCGCCTCGTCCGAGGACCCGTTGCGCTCGCCGATGACTTGGACGAGTTTTCGCAAATCATCCCCGATTGACGTGGCTGAGACGGTTTTTGCGAAATGCTCCTGTTCCAGACGCGTTTGCTTCTTTCCCTGGACGAAGAAATTCCAGACGGCAAATCCTGCGGAAAGGAACAACCAGAGCGGGATCACCACGAGCAGGACGGATATCCACTTCGGGCGTTTCGGCGTTGCGTCCGTCATGGGTTCGCTGAGTGAGTGTCTCCGTCGGAATCCGTGTCAGCCGGCGGGTCCTCGTCGTTTTCACTCTCCGCTTCGATTTCCTTCCTCATGGCGTGGGAGATCCATGGCCGGATCATGCCATATAACAGATAGATGCTGAACAGCACCACCGGCATCACATAGCGGAACTGCACCGTGAAGTAGATCAGCAGCACCGCCACGATGATCGCGCTGAGGGTGCCACGGGTTCTCAGTCCCACTTTCTTGAAACTCGGGTAGCGGATATCACTGATCATCAGCAGCGAGAGACCGAGCATCGCTCCGGCCAGCACGTATTTCCAATAGGAGTCGGTGAGCTCGTGATCGTTCTGATAGAGATCGATCAACAGGAAAGTGAGCGAGGCGATGAAGCCCGCCGCCATCGGGATGGGCAGCCCTCGGAAATCATGGGAATCGCCGGGTTTTCTGGGGATCAGGGCCAGGCAGTTGAACTTCGCGAGGCGCATCGCGCCACAGACGAGATAGATCAGCGCGATGGCCCAGCCGATGTTTTTCGGCAGCGGGAAGAGCACCGCACGGGACAACAGCATCGCCGGCGCCATGCCGAAGGAGATGATGTCCGCCAGTGAATCGAACTCGCGGCCGAACGGCGAGTCCTGGCCACCGAGGCGGGCGAGGCGGCCGTCCAGCAGATCGAACAGGCAGGAACCGAAGATCAGAAGAATGGCGTATTCGTAATACTGGTGGGTGAATTCATAATAATCCTTGGGCGAAACGGGGCCGGACACGGTTGACTTCACCTGGACTTCGCTCAGTCCCTTGAAAATCATCAGCACGGCGAAAAATCCGCACGCGAGATTGCAGGCCGTCATCAGGTTCGGCAGAAAATAGATTCGTACTTCGTATGGATCGCGTTCCCTCGGCATGCGGAGGGACTGTGTCATGGATGCCTTGCCGGAAACAGCGCAAAATCCGGTCGCGTGAATGTCGCCCCCGGTGTTATGCTCCGGCCATGCAGCCACAGGACATGTCCGCCGACACGCCGATGGGAGTGATTCTCGACACGCTTCCCGGCGCGAAGCGGGCGATTTTCGCCCGATACCACCTCGGCGGCTGCCAGAGCTGCGCGTTTTCCAACGAAGAAACCCTGGCCCAACTCTGCCAGCGATCCGAGCTCCCGGTGCAGGAAGTGCTGGCCCATTTGCTCGAAAGCCACGTCCACGATTCCGCGATGCTCATGGAGCCCTCCGCTGCAAAGGAAAAATTTGGTGGCCTGCGCCTGATCGACCTGCGCACCCGCGAGGAGCACGAGGCGGTGGCCATCCCCGGCTCCGAATTTTTCACCCAGGATCTCCAGCAAGCTCTTTTCGCCGGTGATCCGGAAACCCCCATTCTGCTCTACGACCACAGCGGCCGCAACGTGCTCGACCAGGTGGCCTGGTTCCGTGGCCATGGCTTGAAAAACACCTACGGCCTGCGTGGTGGCATCGATGCCTGGAGCCGGGAAATCGACACGTCCATCCCGCGTTACCGCATCGAGATGGACGCCTGATTCCGCTACCCGTGGTTTGCCTTTTACAGAAATGCCGCGACCTATTACGAACACTTCGAAAATGAACGCCAAACTCCCGTTGTTCGCCGGTGCTCTTCTGCTTTCGTACCTTCCCGGAGCCGCGTCCGCCGCACAAGTCTATTACCCGCATCCTTCGTTCGTGAGCAAATCCAGCGGACTGATGGAGAGTCTTGTGGCGAGCGGTTGGTATCGTGGCAGCGCTACGGTCACCCGCGATCCTAGGCTCATCTACTCCTGCGCCCACCTGTTCTACGACAGCGGACAGTGGGCTTCGGACTATGTTTTCCACCGTGCCTATGACTCCAAGAACTATCCCGCCGACGGCACTGGTGTCACCCCGCGCGGCTTTCATTACTTCAGCAGCTACTCCTCAGGTGTAAGCGCGCATGGCCAGGATTCAAACCAGGCCTTTGCCTCGGACTTCACCGTGTTTTATGGAAACTCAAGCTTCGGTCCTGCGGTCGGATGGTGGCCCAACGGCGCGCAGGCTCTGAAATCCTCCAGCTTCAAACGCATCGTCGGCTACCCGGCGGACATCGACTACACCGGAGGTTCCGGCCATTGTTACCAGCACAGCACCGATTGGTTCGCCAACACGGCATATCGCGTCCTTGGCAGCTACTATGAGTTCAGTAACGTCTCCACCGGCCCCGGCAACAGCGGTGGCCCGGTCTTTGTGCAGGATGACGTTTCCGGAAACGACTACCTCGCGGGCATCCTCGTCTCCGGCACCAGAACGACCGCTGGCGTGATGGCGCTGGATCTCAACACGGACACCATGGCCGGTTACTCGCTCGGTCTGAAGGACAAGACCGTCACATTCAGCAATACCACGCCGCTGCTCCTGCCGGATGCCAGCGGCTCGTTTTCCGTTAGATCCGTCAAAGTCTCGGGTTTCACCGGGGCCGTTCAGAAACTCAAGCTCACCCTGGCAGTGGATACCACTCACCGTGGCGATCTGGAAATCTATCTGCGCTCGCCCGGCGGACACATCCGCTGGATCATCAAGCGCAGCGGCAGCACCGCGCAGGACCTCTACCTCGACAACGCGGACTACTCGAAAGACTTCTACGGCGTTTCCCCTAACGGAAAGTGGGAGATCTGGATGCGTGATGCTCTTACGGGAGACCGCGCCACCTTCCGGAACGCCTCCATCACCGTGAGCGCGCTCTGAGTTTTTTCGCAGCGCGAACCCAGCCATGAAAACGCAGCGGCTTTTTCCCTTGTTGGCCGTGCTCGCGCTCATCGTGGCGGCGTGGTGGTTCCTGCCTCGTGACCCTGGGCGTCCATCCGCCGCTCCACCCGAATCCCGGCGGCAGTCGGATATCACTCAGTCCAAACAAGGCGTTGCGAAAACGCCCGGAAAACCCGCTGCGGACGAGGCTTCCGAAGGTGCCACCGCGCCGGATGTCGCCGTCACCCGCCTGATCGAGTCCGCCATGGCCCGCTTCTCCGCCTCGCCTGGAGCCACGGAATCCGCCGCCATCCTCGAACAACTCCGCAATGACATCCGCAACGCCGATCACCGGGGCGCGGCTCTCGCGGTTGTCGATTTCCTGAAAACCGGGATGGATGTGCCCACCAAGCTGCCCTTCGTCGTTGGGCCGGAAGGTGTCATGGAAACCGTGCCCACCCTGCGCACCGCCTTGTTAGACCTGCTTGTGGGCCTCGATCCCGTGGCCGCTCTGGACAACGCCCGCCTGGTGATGGACGCCAAAAACTCGCCTGACGAATACGCCCTCGCCCTGCGCAACCTCGCTTGGAACGATCTCGACGGGGATCTGAAAAACGAACTCTCATCCCGCTTCCACGGCATGCTTGTGGTGAAGGACTGGATCGCCGATCCCTCCGCCGGTTTTCTCGAAGCCTTTGATGCCGCAGTCAAACTCGACGACACGCCCTCCTTCGACGCCTTGGCCCGCATCAACAAAGACGCCTCGCCCGACAACCCGCTCGCCAGAGCCTCCTTCATCGCGCTGGATCGAATGGTCCTCGGTTCGCCCTCGCTGCTTGTCCATGCCTACGCGGCGGATCCCGGCCTAACAGACCTCACGCCGGACCTTCGGGCTTCATTGCTTTCCCGTCTCGATCTAACCGATCCCGACCAGCGCGACATCATCTCCCGTTATCTCGCCGCGCCCGATCACGGGCCGAAGGAACTGGACTACTTCGCCGCCATCTTTCCCAACGGCAGCTACCTTCATGGCAACTGGCTCATCACCACCGGCGAGCCCTCCCAGTCCATCGAATCACGCCTTGCCGCGGACCGCGCCGTGCTCGCGGAAATCGAGCGCATGCAGGCATCCGCGCAAGGGGATGCCACCGCCGCGCTCGCCCGCATCCACGAAAAGCTGCTCCGCGTGACAAAACCCGATCCGGAATCGGGGAAGTGATCCCCATTCCGCGACGTCTTCCCGGTTCAGCCGCTCATACCATCTCCAACAAATAATACGACTCAATCAAAACTGAGGGATCAGGGGCCAGGGGCTAGCCCCTCCGTTCACCCGGTCAATATGTCGCTTTAATTTTGAAAGATGGTATCACTCGCAGCCGCACGAAAAACTCGCCGAAAACCGGCTCACGGTTTCACGAGCACGGTCTATTCCGGCAGGCCGGAGTTCTCGGATGCTTCTGATAGATCGCCGTGGACGCCTCGGGAAATGATGTCGCGGGTGGCTTCGTCGAGATATGCGTGGAGGAGTTTGGAGAGTTCGATGAACTCGGGCCAGAGGATTTGGTTCATGTGAGATGGTGTATCGCGAACCATCACAGTCGCCTGCCGCTGGCGGGATTGGCGGTAGGGATAGAGACCGTGGCGGCGGACCAGTGCGAGGAAAAGCTGGCGTTTCCACGGATCCGGCAGGCTGATCTTGAACTCGATCTTTGCCTCCGGAACAGCGGCGAGTTGGGCATTGAGACGCTCCAGCGCAATGGCGGCGGCGTTCTTTTCGCCGGCGATCTCACTGCCGCCGAAAAGGGCTTCGACCTTGCGGATCTTGGTGATGATTTCCTCACGCGTCATGCATGGACTCGTTGGCCAGCGTTTGCAGATGTCCGAGGCTGGCGGCTTGCAGCTTGAGCGGGCCGCTCTTGGTTTCCCAGTTGGTGATGCTCTGGGCACTGACGCCGAGCTTGGCGGCGAAGGCAGAACGGCTGAGGCCGAGGCGGGCGCGTAGCTTGCGGATGGCGGCGGAAGTGGCTTTGAACGGGCGGGGCTTTTTGGCGGTGACCTTCGAGGCGACCTTCGAGGTAGGTTTGGGCTTGGGTTTCTTCCTGGCAATCTCAGGCGCGGATTCCGGTTCGAGGTCGATGCCGAAGACGTCGCCAAGCGCGGCGGAATCGAGGGGGCGGCGGCGGCCGGAAGCTTTCGACGGGCTGCCAAGAGTGCTGCCGGGATCGACGGCTGAGATGAGGTCGTTGTGATCCACACCACGGAGCTTGAAAAGCAGTTCGGGCCGGGAATCGAGGCGGGCACCGATGCCGTAAAGCACGGCGGCGAGGTGCTTGCACAGGCCGGCATAATCCGGGCAGGAGCAACTGAGTTTGATTTCCTTGGGGTTGGGAAAAAGCCCGTCGTCCTGGTGGGTGACCACCGCCATGATTTCATCGGAGATTTTCCCCTGAAGCAGTTCGATGAGAGAGCCGATTTTTCCTTGCGAGCGGGATTGGAGGGTTTTCCATGTGGCGGCGGGGAGTGCGCCGATGGTGATGGTTTGCTCGTAGAGCGAGGAACCCTGAACGAGGGACTCGATGCGGCCGGGCGTGATGGCGAGGTGGAGCACGGAGCCGTTGCGGACGTAGGTGCGGCCTCGCGGCAGGCGGTTCGAATAGTCGCTGAACGATTCGAGGTGCTTGCACCAGGCATGGCCCCAGAAGCTGGTGGCAATCTTGGTACGGTGGCTGAGCTCGCCTAACGGCTCAATGACCCGGCCTTTTTTCTGAAGTTTCTGCAACTCCTTCTGTGCGTTGATCCGACGCTGGGCGACGGAAACGTAGGGGGCGAAATAGCTGTAGTAGCGGCTCATGAGAGGTCGGTGGGCTGGTGGTTTCCCGGATGGAAGGAAGCATCCGTTTAGGCGACAGGTGGAGCTTGCTTTCCGCGGGCGGAGCTGTCGATTTTTTCTTCGTTCCTCCCAAGGACGCTGAAGCCTGCCAATGGCAGGGACCGATCCTCCGGGCGGTCCGGCGAATGAATCCGCGAATGCCTAAGCTGATCACAAGTCCCAGGTCGTTCCATCGTCATCCCAATTCCCCCCGCCAAGGCCGGGCTGTAGCGGCGTCTCTATGAGCGTCGAAGCCGATGTTCCGCGCGCAGCCCTCTTCGTCTTGTGTCTTGCGTCTTCAAGTCTTGAGTCTCTGGAAGAATGGATTCCCGACGACGAGCCCGACCTCGACTGGTTCAACCGTCCCCGGAATCCTCAAGGAGCGTGCGCGTCTCGCCCACATGACTATGAGTAGAACGATGCTTATCCCGCTCCCGACGGCACCGACCAAAGCCTGACGTGGAAGGCCCCCGAAATCCATTTGGACGAAGGTCGCATCTTGGTTCTCGAATACACCTGACAGACAGAATCTCACACGCCGAAAAAGGGTGCAGGACAAAAAAGTTCAAGGAGCGGCGAAACGTGTTCGCCGTGAGGATGAGATGACGATGAAAAGACCCTTTGGACCACGAAGCGGCTCATCATCCGCGTGGGCGGACACGTTCCGCCCCTCCGTGCGTTGATGAAACCATGAAACCAACCAGTGAAAGTCTGAGTCCGTCAGAAACGTGGAACCGACGGGTAGCCGAGTGCTACTGCGGCGCAGCGATGCGTCGTGGGGAGCTGCACAAGGCGAAAGACCAGCCCCAAACGA
>CANBTO010000080.1 GCA_947372405.1 Verrucomicrobiaceae bacterium | reverse complement strand
CTGGGAGAGTCGCGTGATTTCCGCCGCATCCGGAAGCGGGGGAAAATCCGCATCGGCCTGCGGACGGACGCGCCCGGAGTTTCTACAAGCGTTTCCGGCGATGGCCTTGAAGTGAAACTCGCGCGAAGAATCGCCCGCGAAATCCTCGGCGATGAAGCAGCACTGGAGATTGTTCCGTTAGAACCAGCATACCGCTTGAAGGTGCTTCAGGCCAAGTCCCGCTGGCTGAACTGGGCATGGCGTTTCTGGGGTACGACGAGCCTGATCGCCAACGCAAACTGGTGGTATCTCGGCACGTCCGGCAAGCTGCCGGAAGAACTCTGCCCGACCGAAGCGGTCGGTGCGCAGGACTTCGTCGGACTCGACTATTACTGGGGCCTGCCGACGACGCGCCTGCACCAGTTCCGCTCGCTGGAAGACGCGGCGCACGGGCGTTTCCTCAAAGCCCCGGTCTGGCCGCGCGGACTCTATCACGCCTTGCGGCGCTTCCACCGCTGGTTTCCCGGCCAGGAACTCTTCGTCGTGGAAAACGGCAGCGTCCCCGAAGCCAACGGCATCCCGCGTGCCGACTACCTGCGCGCGCACCTCGCGGAAGTCGAGGAAGCGATCCACAAGGGCGTGCCTGTGGCCGGTTATAATTTCTGGTCCATCACCTCGAACCGCGAATGGGGCCACCCCTTCGATCCCAACACGGACTTCGGCCTCTATTTCGTGGACCTCGACAAGGACCCGGACCTGCGCCGCGTGCCTACGACGGAGGTCGGAGTCTATCAGGAAATCATCCGCGCGGGATCGGAGGGAGACGCTTAGGCAAGTGTCTGTTTCACGCGGCCGAGCACTTCCTCGTAGGCTTCCATGACGTTGCCGAGGTCGCGGCGGAAGCGGTCCTTGTCCATCTTCTCACCGGTCTTGATGTCCCACAGGCGGCAGCCGTCCGGGCTGATCTCGTCGGCGAGCACGATGACGGATGGATCGGACGCAAGGCGGCCGTATTCGAGTTTGAAATCCACGAGGCGCAGGCCGCACTTGCCGAAGAATTCGCAGAGCAGGTCGTTGACCTTGAGCGCGGATTTGCGCAGGAAGACGAGGTCCTCCGGTGTGGCGAGCTTCATTTCGCGGATGTAGTCGTCGTTGATGAGTGGGTCGCCGAGTTCGTCGCTCTTGTAGGAGAATTCCACGATGGGCAGGCTGAACACATGGCCTTCCGGCATGCCGGTGCGCTTGCAGAAACTGCCGGCCGCGACGTTGCGGACGATGACTTCGACCATGAGGATCTCGACCTTTTTGACCTCGACGTTGGTCTCATCGATCTCGCGGACGAAGTGGGTGGGCACTCCCTGTTTTTCCAGCATGCCGTAGATCAGGGTGCTGATGGCGTTGTTGAAACGGCCCTTGTTCTCGAACTGCACCTTCTTCTCACCGTTGAAGGCGGTGGCGTCGTTCTTGAATTCCATGCGCAGGGTATCCGGATTTTCAGTCGCCCAAAGCCGCTTCGATTTGCCTTCGTAAAGTGGAGTCATGGGGATTTCCTAAGAGCGGCCCCGGCCGCGGTCAAGATCGCGTCCGTCCGGAGCGGGAATCTTTTACGCGATTGCGTATGGCTGTTCGGGAGGCAGCTTAGCATTCAATCCTTGCAAACCAATGCCGGATGGGGGAATGTCCGGCGAACCCCCGATGGAGAATCAAGCGCACACCTCCCCGCGCCAGATCACGCCACCCATGGCGAAGGAGCATCGTGCCCGCTCTCTGCCATCGGCCAGTCCCTTCCGCGTGGCGGTGTTTTTCTCATCGCTCCACTATCTCGGATGGATCGCGACCATCACCACCATGGTAAGCTTCTACCTTGTGCCATGCCACGAGGCCACCGAGGTGCTGATCGGTTGCATGGTTTTCTGCGCCATCACCTGGCTGATCGCGTTTTTCAAACGCCGTAACACCTTCTGCCCGCTGTGCAAGGGCACCCCGCTGATGGAAACCGGCGCGCGGGTCCATGTGCGTGCGAAGCGGATTTTCCCCTGCAACCACGGAGTCAGCGCGACGCTCACGATCCTCGCCACGCAGAAATTCCGCTGCATGTATTGTGGCTCGGACTATGACCTCCTGAAACCGCCGAGCCGCGCGATGCGCGGTGTGGACGACGAATTGGAGAAACGGGCCTCACTGGCGGTTCAAGGCAACCGGAGCTGAGCCTGCCGCTCGGCCATGACCCACGCCTTCTCCGGCACGAGCTCGCGCCAGCGCGGGTCCCCGGCGGCAATCATCCTGCGGACATCACGCCCGGTATAGGCCAGCAGTGATTCGTCCTTGCACACGACTCCCTGGATGCGGCCGTTCTCGACGAAGTGCTGATAGAGATGCACGCAGTTCTCGGGAGCATTGAAGGTCCCGGAGGTCACCAACTCGCCGGTCTTGCGGTTTTTCCATGGAAACACCTGCAGCGTTACCCCTTGCTTGAACAGACGTCCGAAGGATTCCAGCAGTCCACCGGCCAGATTCCCGGACCACTTCGCCTTGAACAGTTCGTTGAGCAAACCGATGCTGAGGATGATGCCGATGGGTTTGTTCGTGCAACGGTTGAGGAAGGCGGCGATACGGTGGAACTCGGCACAACTGGAGACCAGCACGGTTTTACCGATGGACTGGAGGGCGTCGGCGCGGTCGAGGAAATCCACCGGGTCGATGCCTGGTCCTCGCAGGAGATTGGCCATCGAGATCTCGCAGAGTTCGATTTCGGACCCCCGGTCCGCCTCGGGCAGGGAATTGGAGAAACCGACGCGCGCCTGCTCCAGCATGGCGAGATGGATGTTCATCACCGGATCAAAACTGCCGCGCAGGAGCAGCACGGGATGGCGGTAGAGAGCCTCCGCGGGCTGTACGACCTCGCCGCTGGGCAGAAACATCGTCGCGTCGGTCAGGCCGCTCTCGACGAGTTGCAGCGCGCAAAGCCGGTTGTCGAAGAATCCATAACCAGGGCCGGTGAATTTCAACAGGTCCACTTCCACGCGACCCGGTGCGAGATTGTCCAGCAGTGACTCCACGAAACGCCGGAGGTGGCCACGGTTGCGGTATGCGGAATGGATCAGGTTCACGCCTACCACGCCAAGCGCCTCCATCTGGTCGATCGCACGCTGGTCGAGCATGCGGACGTGGAGGATGATGTCAGACGGAGGGTCTCCGGGTTTCATCTGGAAGCGGACGCCAAGCCAGCCGTGGCACTCGCCGCTGTCCTTGTAACCGCGGGCTCGGACGGTGTTGCAGAATGAGAAAAATGTCGTGTCCACTCCCCGTTTGGGTCCCAGCCTTTCCTGAAGGATGGCGTATTCGTGATCGAGCATCGACGCCAAGCGGCCGGCGGAGACATATCTTTCCGTGCGGCCATAGATGGCGTCGCTCATCGTCATGTCATAGGCGGAGATGGTTTTCGCCACCAACCCGGCCGCACCGGACGCGCGGAAGAACCAGTTGGCGGTTTCCTGCCCGGCGCCGATCTCGGCAAAGGTCCCATAAACCTGCGGATCGATGTTGAGTTCGAATGCCTTGTCGCGGGTGGATGGTATCATGGTGTTTCGTCGTTTTCGATCACCCAGCCCGCCGTGACGAGTTTGTCGATGATGACCTGGTTCGCGGAGGTCGGCTTTTCCGGGAAGCGGATCGCCAGCGTCATCTGGACCTGCCGGACCTCCGGAGGCGGACGGAGTTTGGAATTCAGATCGGATCCGCGCTCGGCATAACCGTAAACCGCGTGTTCTCCGTCGGCGGATGTTAGATAATAGGACTGCCACTTGAGGTCGTCCGTGAACGCGAAGTTGAAATATTCGACCGGGCTGAGCACCAGCCTGAACAGGCGCGGAGTGGCGGACTTCGAGGCGAGGAACTCTTCCCAAGTCGTTTGGGACCAACCGACCCAGCTTTCCCAGTCGATTTTGATCCCACTGGCGGTTTCGATGAAGGACAACGTTTTTTCCGAGAAGTCGCGGGTGCGCACCTTGACGGATAGGATTTGCCCTTGGCGCACCGGCAGCAAATCCGTGTTGAATGCAGACAACCCGGGCGCGTCGATTTTTCCTTCGGCGTAAAATTTCCGGATCCGCGGTTCCGAGACCTTCGGATTGCGGATCATCGGCAGAAGGTCCTCGACGCGGATGGCTTCGAGAAATTTCCGGGCCATCGGTTCCGCAAGCGCGAGAATCTCCTCATCCGTGCGCTGCGGCTCGGGCGGCATGGGAGCGGTCTGCGCGCCGGCAGGTGCAAGTGGCTTCGCGGCAATTCCGTTTTCGGGAGAATTCGCGACCGGTTCATCAGGACGGCCGTGCAGCGCCAGCATGACTCCGGATACCACCAGAACAAGGAGGGCGGTCCCGCCCGCCAACATCCAGAGCGTCTGCCGTCGCTCGCGGCTACCTGAGATCCTTCGGTGTTTCCCTGATTCGCTGTCCCAGGCATGTGCGTCCTGGTTCCGGGATCGCTTTTTCTTACGCTTGCCCACCTTTTGCGGATCCGGCGTGGCTTCGGCCTTGATGGTGGTCCGAAGTGAAACAACCAGCGGCGGAGTCCGGTCACCGGGTGCCGGGATTTTAAGCATCCGCCGGCAGCTTGGGCAAACGATGCCCTGCCCGTCGTGATCCCTCGGGACACGGAACACAAACCGGCAGTCCGGACACACGAATCCGCTCCAGCGGCGGGCACTATCCATCGTTTCTCGCACGACGAGAACCTGACGTGCCATCGCCCCGGACTGCAAGCTTTGGAATACCCGAAATCCCCCGGCAGCTGTCTACACTGCCGCGGTGAGAAGAACACGAGCATCATCCACCATGGGAGACTTCACCTTGAGCAGGTTCAGTATGCCCCAGCGGCTGGCCGGGCCGGGCAACAAGGCCTGAATGCGGTCTCCCATCACGTTCAAGCGCTCGAATCTCCGTATCGCCGCCTGCAAACCTTCCGCCGCCACCAGGTTCGGACGGCCGAGCAGTTCGTCACGCCCGCCGGTTTTTCCGGAATCCGCCGGCGATGAAACCACGTCCTTCAAATCGTCCGCCGCCTGATAGGCCAGCCCGCGCAGCAACGCGAGGCGGTCCAGCACACGGATCTCACGCGGTGTCCCACCGCCCACGATCGCCGGAAGCACCAGTGCGAGTCGCAGCATGTCACCCGTTTTGCGGGCCGCTACTGCGGAAACCTCCGCCGTCGTTTGGCCGCCGTTCCAACCGCTCAAATCAAAAGCCTGCCCGCCAAGCACTCCACCCACGCCAAGCCGCCCGTCCACCCATGCTCCGGCCATCGCCCTGCGCCTGCCGTTTGCCGGAGACATCCCCTGCCAGAGCAACGCGTAGCCGCGGTTCACCAGCGCCAGCGCCGCAAGCATCGCCACAGCCTCTCCATGCACGATGTGCAGGCACGCGCCGCCACGCCTCGCATGCGCGTCGTCCATTGCCGGAAGATCGTCAAAAACCAGCGAAGCCGTGTGCAGGTATTCGATACCGCAGCCCAGCGCCCGCGCATGCTCGTCCCGCAGTCCAGTCTCGATTCCTGTTAGATAACAGATCGTCGCCCTCACCAGCGATCCAGGACGCGAAAGCGCGTCCTGCAGCGCCGCCGCGAGATGAGGCTCCACGCGGTCGAAGCCACCGAAGCCCTCCGCCACGCTCTGCCTCATCAGCGATCTCGCGCCCTCGGCACGCCGCACCCACCATGTTTCCGGAGTCATGGATGTAGGAATGGGGGTTCGTTCATTTCACCTTGCCGACCACGTGCAGGCGGATCACCAGCTGCGGATCCACCGTCATCAGCGCCATCGCGCGGATGATCGGCAACTTGAAATCCTGATAGTCCATGCTCGCCCTGCCGTCGATTGTCATCCAGTCGCCGTCCTGTTTCAGTGTGTAGGAAACCGCGACAATCTTGGAGACGCCGTTGATCGTCAGGGTTCCCTGCGCGCTGCCACCGGTGGGCGTTTCGCTCCAGGACTTGATGAACTTGAAGGAACCGGTCGGATTACCGCCGCCCAGCCATTTGACCATCTCCTTGTCACGCTTCTCATCGCCCGTCTTCAGATCGCTGAAGTTCCACGTCAGGTTGAGGGCCGTGGGTTTGTGGCTGTCCGCGTCGCCGGCCGCAGTGATGGTGTATTTCTCCAGAGTTCCGGTGAACTCGTGGCCGGTGGCTTTCGCGTCCGCCTGAATGCGGCTGCGGTCGGTATCCACTTCCATCGAAGCGGCGCGGGTGCTGGCGAAACCGCAGGCCATGCAGGCGGCGGTGAGTAACAGTGCTTTCATCTGGTATGGAATCATTCACCCAACAAGCGCCGGCATGCAAACTTTTGCTTGCGATCTGTCCAATGTGTTACTAATTGCCCGGACTCCAGAAACCACCATGAACATCGTCCTCCTCAGGAAATCCGCAGCCACTCTCGCCGTCACCCTGCTAGGCACCGTCCTCTCCTTCGCCGCACCTTATGAGACCGGCCAGCGCGTGGAAGCCTTCCAAGCCAAGGACCAGTTCGAAATCGCTTTCACCCTCAAGCCCTCTGAAACACGCTTCCTGCTCGTCAGCCAGGACATGGAGACCGGCAAGAAGGCGAACTCCGCGCTCACCACCCTCGGCAAGGACTACCTGCCCGGCAAGAAGGCCGTCTATGTCGCCAACATCAACGGCATGCCCGCGGTCGGCCGTATGTTCGCCTTGCCGAAAATGAAGAAATACAACCACCGCATTATTCTTGGCGATGACGCGGCACTCATCGCCAGGTTTCCCGCACAGCCCGGCAAGGTCACCATACTCTCTCTCAGCGACGGCAAGGTCCGCTCAATCAAATACTGGACGCCCGGCAATGAAGGCGTCGAGGATTACCTCAAATAACCGCCTCGATCCGCCACACATCCCCCACCCTACCGGCCACGAAGCGGTCCGCGGTGATCGCCTGGTTCCGCAATTCCCGGGCCAACAGCAGCGGCGGTTCACCCAGCGGCTCGTCTGTTAGAGCGAAGGTCCCCCAGTGCATCGCCACCGCCAGGCGGCACCTCGTTTCCTGGAAAACCCTCACCGCCTCCGCCGGATTCATGTGCATCGGCTTCATGATCCTGCGCGGCTGATAGGCCCCGATCGGGATCATCCCAAAATCCATCGGCCCGTATCTCCCGCCGATCTCCGCGAATGCCGGACACCATCCGCTGTCCCCCGCGTGCCACAGTTTGCAGCCCGCGCCCTCGATAAGCCAGCCGCACCAATGCCCGTGATTGCGGTCCATTCCGGTGCGCGCCGTGAAATGCTGCGCCGGAGTGGCGGTTACCCGGATACCGGGAGATATCTCATCGCTCTCATGCCACACGAGCTCCCGCACCTTGTTGAAACCCTTCCTCCGCAGCCACTCCGCATGGCCCTCGGCGATCAGCACCGGCGTGTCAGCCCCGAGTTCACGCAGGGTTGTTAGATCGAGATGGTCATAGTGCGTGTGTGTCAGCAGCACCGCGTCGATCTCCGGCAGATCCGCCAGCCCGCAAGGCAGCGCCACCTTTCGGTAAAGGCTCGGAATCGGAAACGGTCCGCAGTGATTCGCGAACACCGGGTCCACCAGCAGCGAGACCCCGCCACCTTGCAACAGGAACGAGGCGTGGCCCAGCCACACCGCCCGCCAGCCCGTTTCCGGCACCACAGCGATCTCACCACGCTCCACTTTCCGCCAGCCCGCAGGCTCATCCGGCGCGTCCGGCAGCTCCGAAGGCTCCTTCGCCAACAATCCGAATTTCCACCGGAAAATATCCGTGATCCGGTGCGCCTCATGCGGCCAGGGATTTTGAAAAAGTCGGGGCATGCGGAAACGATGCCCACCATAATCCACAATCCACGATCCACAATCCGCAATCCCCGCTTGAAACCCGGCCCATACACCGCGAGAACCCCCGTGATGACATTCGACTTCGACACACCCGTTCCACGCCGCGGTACCGGCTGCATCAAATACGATCGCCGCCCAGAGCTCGATCCCTTCTGGGTCGCGGACATGGATTTCACCTCCGCCCCCTGCATCATCGAGGCCCTCCACAAGCGCGTGGACCATGGCGTCTTCGGCTACGCCCAGGCCCACGAAGGCCTCAACGACGCCATCCTCACCTACCTGCGCGAGCGCCGCGGTGCCACCGTCCCGCTCGATCACATCGTCCACCTCGGTGGTCTCGTCCCCGCGCTATCCCTCGCCATCCGCGCATTCTGCCAACCCGTCGAATCCGTCCTCACCTGCACCCCCGTCTATCCACCCTTCATCGGCTCCCATCACGACGCCAAGGCCGAACTCATCACCGTCGATCACATCCTCACCGACGGCCAGTGGAGCTTCGATTGGGAAACCATGGAGAAATCCGTCACTCCCGCCACCAAGGTCTTCCTGCTCTGCAATCCGCAGAATCCGTTAGGCCGTGTCTTCACCAAGGCGGACATCGAGCAACTCGCCGGATTCTGCGAGCGCCACGACCTCATCCTCGTTTCCGACGAAATCCACTGCGACCTCGTCTTTGACGAACCCGCCACTCCCCATTTCTCCGCCCTCAACCTCCCCCCGCGTTTCGCCGAACGCACCATCACCTTGCTCTCCCCCAGCAAGACCTGGAACATCGCCGGCCTCGGTTACGCCTACGCCGTCATCCCCAACGACAGCGTCCGCCGGAAATTCTGCGCCGCCCGCGGCCACACCCTTTCGGAAATCAACGCCCTCTCCTACTACGCCGCTGAAGCCGCCTACCGCCACGGCGAACCATGGCGCAGGGAACTCGTCGCCTACCTCAAACAAAACCGCGACACCCTCGTCGATTTCATCCACACCCGCTGCCCCGGCCTCTCGATCAAGCCCGGCGACGCCACCTACCTCGCCTGGATCGACGCCAGCGCCATGAATATCGAAAACCCGGCCCAACATTTCGAAAAGAACGCCGGTCTCTTTCTATCAGACGGCGCCTACTTCGGCTGGCAACAGCACATCCGCTTTAACTTTGGCTGCCCGCGAGCCAGGATGCTCGAAGGCTTGGAGAAGATCGCGGCGGCGCTCTGAACTTGTGGTTCCAACCATTTGACGCACTTCACTCCCGGCCATTTGCTTTCGTCGCTCACGAAGGACTGGCAGGCGGGAACGCCGGATCCTGCCTGGTGGTCTCCCACGCCTCAATGAGAGATGTGCGGGTAATGTTGGCGGAAACAACGTCACGCATTCGTAACACATGGCGTAGCGTCCGGCTGATGGAACGGCTTCCACTGAGTTCATCAAGCACGGATTCAGCAAATCGTTTGGACTCGTCCTGATTCCCGCAACTTTCGCAGATCCCCGCCACACAGACAATTAGATTTCTGTAATCCTCCCTGCAGGGTCGCTGATAATAGGATCTCGTGGCAACAACGAGCCAATCGGATCCAGATCCATCTCTCCTCGCAGCACGCGACAGTGCGTTCGACGTTGGCTCGGAAATGAAGGTCTGAATGCCAAAAGCCGTATGGCGTCTTCTCAACATTCCGGAATGAACATTGATTTGCAATTCAGTCTCAGAGGTCTGCACAAACCCGCGAAAAAACAGCGCGATACCAACCACTGCCAGAATGCATCGTCTGGGATTTTTCATATTTTCCGAACGTCTCACTCCACCTCAGGGCGACCGTGGTGGTTTGGGTTTGAAATTGGGTGTTTCTCCTTGGGGAATCGGTTGTTTCGTCTCGATAAACCGGAGCAGTCTCAGGCAATAGAGCAAGGGCAGTATCCCGAAAAACCCGAACGAACAATCAATCAGCCGCCAATAAATAGGGATCCCGCGGATCGCGCCGCAAACAATCGCCAGCGGAACCACCAGAAGGCACGCGGCGATCCCGGCAAAAATCACCGAACGGCTCCCTTTCGGGTGGAACAGAGGCCCGATGAAGAAAAGCGCGATGATGATGTGCCCGAACGCCAGCCAGTCAGTGCCGTATGCGATCCACGGATAGCGCGCATGGACATCTTCCAGACCGAACTTCACGGTGAGCATCCAAAACCCAAATCCGGAGTGACCTTCAGGCGAGACCGCCTCACCAAGGCCGATCCATTGGGTCAAGAGCTTCATCTCCGTCAGCAGCGGGAACGCCGTGATCCCGCTGACCAGCAGCCCTGCGATGAACGCAGCCATCATGATACGAAAACGCCTTGTTGCCGCCGTGGTGGTCATTTCTTCATCTAACATGGCTCATGGTTCGCAAGGATGCAACAGCCTACTCCACTCCCCGCAGTTTCCTGCCCTGATAGAAGATCGCGAACACGGCATAACATCCGGCGATCATCGCCGCGAGGACCGACCAGAACAGCGCCCAACCCTGGCCGTCCGCCGACACGTAGTGGTCACGCATCCAACCGCAGACCAGCGTGCCGACCAGCGGTCCGATTCCGCTGGATACCATGGCCAGCAAACCCTGCGCCTGCCCTTTCATCCCCGGCTCAACCCGCCGGTCCAGGAACACCTGCGCCGTGATGAAGTAGAGCGTGTAACACAAGCCGTGCAGCGCCACGCCGGCGATGTGCCACGCGATCACACCCGTTACACCGGCCACCGCGCTCAAACCGAAGCGCGCCACAGACATCCCCAGAGCCCATAACAGGACCGTCTTCACCCGGTAGCGGGTCATCAGCGCTCCGAGCAGCAGCATGCCCAACACCTCCAGCGCTTGGGCGACGGCCATGGTGCCGGCAGGATGGGTGTCACCCAGCACTTTGAGAAACTCGGGCGCATACATATAGAAGGCCGAAAGCGGGATCGAGAACAACGCCGTCACCAGGAAGAACACGCATTGGTCGCGGTGTTTCAGCAGCACGAAGGCGTCGAGCCCGAGCCGGCTGCGCCAAGTGGCTCCGCTGCCGAGTGGCGGCGTGTGCGGCAACATGAAGGCGATGATCCCGCAAGCGAATCGAGCCACCACCGAGGCGTAGCCCGCCACCGGGCTTGTGTCCGCATGCAGAACGTAGCTGGTGATCAAGCCTCCGCACATCCAGCCAAGCGTCCCCCCCACACGCACCAATGGAAACTGCCGCTCCGCATGCGAAAGGCTCGTCAGCGAGATGGTGGCCAACAGTCCCCACGAGGGTCCTGAAAAAAGCGAATACAGCCCGAGAAACACCACGAACCACAGCGGATGCCAGCCCGCGTCCAGACACCAGAACGCCGCCAGCAACATCAGCGCGCACAACAGCGAGGACCATGCGAACAAACGGTCCGCCGCCATACGCTGGTCCGCTAGCGCCCCGCCGATCAAAGGTGAGATCAAGGAGCAGACCGGCGCGATCAGGAACGCCGCCGGAATCCAATCACCAAGCCCTCTCGCCCGCAGGATGTTCGTCAGTGCCGGCACCCAGAACCCAGGCGTCATACCCAGAAAGAAAAACGACACCCACAAGACGGCGAAAATCACCCTTGGATCCGACCGACTGCCTTGAATGCCACGCACCCGGCGGGTCTATCCCAGCCCGGCTCGATGGGGAAGGCCGATGTTGATCCACCGCATGCTCTCAAGCCGTTTCGCAGTTCTTGTCCTTGATCGGGGCCAATTGCGGCGCATGGTTGGCGGCATGATTTGTCGTCGTCTTGTTCTCGCCCTGTCCGCATTTTTCACACTCGTTCCCGCCCGGGCCTTCGAGTTGCCGGCGGCGTCCAGCCAGTGCCTCGTCGGCATCGCGGATACCTGGGACAGCTCGACGGCCACGCTCCGGCTCTATCAGAAATCCGGCGGCCAGTGGAAACCCGCAGGTGAGCCATGGCAGGCGCGTCTCGGGAAAAACGGCCTCGTCTGGGGCCTTGGCATGCACCCCCTGCCACCCGGCGCCGTGATCAAGAAGGAAGGCGACATGCGCTCGCCCGCCGGAGTTTTCACCATCGGCGGCGTCTGGGGCTACGAGTCCTCCGTCCGCAAACACCCGGATCTTTCCTATCACCGCGTCACTTCACGCGACCTCTGGGTCGAGGACCCCGCATCACCTCAATACAACCGCAACGTCGTCATCGACCACGAGCCCGCCACCGCATGGGAAAAGAAACAGCAGATGAAACAGGACGATCCCGCCCACGCGCTCAAACTCTTCATCGGCCACAACGCAACCGCCAAACCCGTACCCAACGCCGGCTCATCGATCTTCTTCCACATCTGGCGCGGCGGCGGCACCAAGACCACCGCCGGCTGCACCACCATGGATGAAAAGAAACTGCGCACGCTGGTGGCCGAAATCGAACCCGCCGACAAGCCACTCTACGTCCTCCTGCCAAAGGCGGAATACGAAAAATACCGCAGCTCGTGGAAGCTGCCGTGAGGCACTGGGGATTCAGTCACGCGATCCTCTTGTTAGGTTTCAAGGTTATACCGTTTGTCAAAATTAATAGCCGAAAACTCCTTGATCCGGTGCAACCAGGAGTGTGTCAGGAGTTCAAGCTTCAGCTTGTCATCGCGAAGGCAAGCTGAAGCTTGAACTCCAGGCCGCCGCCAGATGCGTAGTACGCAATCCGGTTACGGAATTCCATTTTGGCAAACGGTCCATCCCACAGGATTCCGCTTGTTACTTCCTGATCTCAATCTTCTCGCCCTTGATCCAGTGCTTCAGGGATTCGTCCCCAAGGATTTTTCCGATGACCCGGTAACTGGAATCGACGAAGGGGTTTTTCCCTTGCAGCGGCTCGGCGCAAACCGCGTGGGGCGGCGTGTAATAAGAGGAATGGACGAAAGTCAGCGTCGTTCCTTTCACGGTCACGAATCCCGCGTGTTTGTCCAGGCCGACGATATAAATGCCGTCGCCCCGGTTTTTGAAAACCTCCTCCATGTTTTTCATGGAGGAGTTGGAG
>CANBTO010000079.1 GCA_947372405.1 Verrucomicrobiaceae bacterium | reverse complement strand
TAAAAAGCCCGGCAGTGTATGAGCGGGTGTAGTCCGTTTTGGGTTCGGCTTCGATGAAGTATGCGCAAATGTCGGGCGTGCGGGAAAGTTCTGTGACTTTTGTGATGGTTTCAGCGAAGACGGTCTTGCCGTAGGTAGAGTCATAGTCGTCAAGCTCGGGCGCGGCGAAAATGTAGCTGAGTTCGGATGGTTTTATCGCGGGGCGAAAGTTGCGTGCTTTCTCGGCAAACTTATCCGGTGAGGCGAACTTCATTGTGCGAGACAACTCGCCAACGTCGGCGAAGCAGACGTTTGAGAGTAAGAACAGGATTGCCAGGTTCGCTGTTTTCACGGTGAGCGCTCGAAGCGGGCTAACATGTTTTTCGACAATTCGTCCTGTTATAAGGAGACGAATCGCATGTCGAGTGGCGGTGTTGGGTTTCATTTGGTGATGGGGCGTGCCGTTTAAAGCCGTCACGCTTCACTCCCGAGCGTCCGTCGGCCTGCTGGGCGGAGCATAGATCGGGCGGGGCAGGGAGCCGGTGCCGGCATCACCGGTGGCGGACTGGGTGCGGATGGCGGAGGCGATGGCGGCGGCGAGTTTCTGGCGGTAGGCGGGGTCCGCGATGAGATGGCTTTCGGCTGGGTTGCTGAGGTAGCCGCCCTCTAACAAAAGACAGGGAATTTCGGGATTGCGCGTGAGGCGGATACGGCGGCGGACGAGGCCGCGGTTGCCGCTTTTTACGGGACAGACCTGGCTCATCGCCTGTTGGCAACGGACGGCGAGGCCATGGCTGTCCACGCGCCAGTAGTAGGTCTCCGGCCCGCGCAGGCCGGACGGGCCGCTGTTGAAGTGCATGCTCACGAGCACGGCGTCGGGGAAATGGTTGGCGCGGATCACCCGCTCGTCGAGGTCCACGAAGGTGTCGTCGTCACGCATGAGAATGGTGCGGAAGTTGCCGCCGAGTTCGGCGCGAATGCGTTTGACCATGTCGAGCGCGAGGTTTTTCTCGTGCAGGCCGGTGGACGGGCTGGTGGCTCCGTCGTCCTTGCCGCCGTGGCCGGCATCGAGGATGACGGTTTTGAATCCTCTTGGACCTTGGCGGTTTCCCCAGACGTCACGCCCGCCGGTGTTGGCATGCGGGTAGGTGGGAGCGGCGCACGAGGCGAGGAATGCGGCGGATGCGATGCAAAGTGAGATTTTCCGGAGCGGCGTCATGGGATTGTCATTTCAGGAATCGAGGCGGACGGGAAGCACGGGATTTGGAGACGACACATCTTTCCCGTTCGTCCGAGGCGATTCGCGTTTCCGGAGTGGGCAATTGTCGCTGGACTATTGTGCCCGGCAAAGCATGGTTGGTGACGGGTTCGCGAGCGGTTTGGCTCAGGTCTTCCGCCCGCAAAACCGCAGCAACCATTCAAATCCAGAAAATGAAACCCGTCCTTGCCTCAATGATCGCGATTTTGGCCGTGAGCGCCTTCGCTTCCGTCGCCAACGCCACCGTCACCACTTTCAGCGCGACCACCGATGACCGGCATATCATCGCCGGGCATGGTTATTTCAAATCCGGCGCCACCGAAACGTTCATCATCGACGCGGCGGACAGGGGGACCAGCCGTCTGACTCCTCGGGTGGAGCGATGGTATTCGGGTAAAGGATCGATTTACCCGAACAAGGGCGTCTATACGTTTACCGGAACGTACAAGATCGATGGGGCCAACGATACGACCATCTTCCAGTTGCTCAACCACGACTCGACTTCCACCGACGTGCACATGCCGCTCAGTTTCACTACGGTTTTCCCCGGCGCTGACAGCACCAAGTGGTACATTTATCAAAGCAATTCCACCTCCGGCAAGTTGCTGGCCACGGTTTCGAAGTCGAGCACCTTCTCCGTGAAGTTGCAGACTGACGGCACGAAGTTCAAAATCTGGATCAACGGCGCGCTCGTGGTGAGCAGCAACTACAGCCGTCTTGGTACGAGCACTTCGATGCGCTATGGAGCGTATCATCATGGCAAAGGTTTGGCCACGGTCCATGTCACCAACGCGCTGTTTCAGTTGGATTCAAACGCCAGAATGTGAGAATGGATCCTGCCAACCGCGGACACGGACCCACGCGGATCGCTGGCGGCAGGCAATCTGGGTTGGTTTGGCAGGCATCCGTGCGATCATCAGCAAGCCCGGAACTTGACAGTTTTCCGCGTTGGCCGAAGGTGTTCTGGTGTTGAAGGTTTCCCATGTCATTCCTCCCTCCGTCGCGCTCGTGGCGGTGCTTTTCTGGAATCTCTCGCAGTGGCGCGCGGTCAGTGCGCAGGAAGACGAGAGCGGGGATCTGCGCAAGCGGGTGGAGGCGGTGAAGTCGGCGAGGGATGGCCTTCACACGGACAACCGCCAGTCGAAGTCCAAGCTTTCCGATGTCAACGGGCCGATCGACTGGAAGAGCCTTTCGGCGCGGCTGGTTGGCATGCGCAACAGCAGCCAGACCACGGATTTTCGGGAAATGTTGGGTCTGAACAAACGCCTCGGTGCGATGAGCCGGGAGGAAATCATCGCCGCCCTCGACGAGATCTCCAAATTGGGGCTCGACGACGAGGCAAGGCGCTCGCTTGAGGAAGTCCTCATCGGACCGCTCATCGAAAAAGATCCGGAACTGGCGCTGACGAAGTTTGCCAGCCGCATCCGCGATGATTCGGACGGTGTGGGCTGGCAATTGGCCTCGGCACTCGAATCATGGGCGAAGAAAAGCCCGGCGGACGCGTCTTCATGGCTGGACCATCAAATACTGGCCGGGCTTTTCGAAAGCCGGTCGTTGGACGGGCGGAGTGACACACGCATGGAGTTCGAGGCGGCGGTGGTCGGTGTGCTGCTGGGTTCCGATCCGTCCGCTGCGAGTCAGCGCATTGCGGCGCTGCCCGAGGACCAGCGCAGGGAGGCACTGGAGCAGATCACGTTCTCAGAACTCGGTGACGCCGCCCAGAAGGCCTATGTCGATCTGGTGCGCGGACTTGTGCCCAAGGATGAAAACTCGGGTTCCTTCACCCACATCATTTCAGAACTGATCCCGGAAGGTGGATATGCAAAGGTGGCCAACTTCCTTGACGAAATCCATGCCACACCGGAGGAGCGCGAAGTCTCCGCACGGCAGGCCGCGAACTCCCAGTTGGGAGCGTTGGCCGACGAGCGCGCTCTGACGCGCAACGATGTGGAGTCCATGCGCGATTGGTTGAAGACCCAGTCCCCTGGCAACGTGGACACCGTGACCGGCGAAGCGCTGGGCGAGGTGGTGCAGGACGAGGGCAAGTTCAGTTTTCAGGACGCCTCCAAGCTGGTTCTCGACTATCAGAAAAGCAGCGGCAGCGACGACGTGCTGGTGGCCTTCCTCCGCAGCTTCGCCGCGCGTTCGAATCTTGAGCAGGCGGCATCCCTCGCCCAGATGATCAAGGACCCGGCCATCCGTCAGGAAATACTCGACGGGCTCAACTGATCTCCACGTTGTCATGAAGAAATCCATCGCGCTCACCATCGCCATACTCGTCCTCGGCGTGGTTCCCGGACTGTTCCTGCACGCGCGCCTGACGCATCTTCGCGAGGAACATCGAAAACTCGTCGTCGAGGCGGGCAAATTCGGACTGTCCGATCACGACTCCGTCGAGACACACCTGACCAAAAGGCATCATGTGGGGATCGGAAAACAAGCAGGTGCCATCGCCGATGAAATCGTTTCTTTCTCAAGCGAGATCGAACAATTGAAGAAGAGCGGCGGCAAACAGGACCAAGCCCTTCAGGACCGCGCGCTGGATGTGATGTCGCGGCTCGCGTCTCTGGATCCTGCGACGCTCAAGCAGGTTATTGCAGCGCTGGAGGAGAATTCAAGCATCTCGGAAGATACCAAGCGCAACATCATCGGCTTCGCCGTCCTGAATCTATCAGATGATCACCCGGAGGCGGCCGTGGCGCTCTTCACGGAGGCGGCGGGTATTCTTGAGAAAAGCACCATCGGCGACCAGGTGATCTCCTCCGCGCTCACCCGGTGGGCAGAGGTTTCCCCGGATGCTGCGCTGTCATGGATCCGCGCCAATACGGCGAAATATCCCGAGATCGCAGGCGACGAAGCCAAGCGCGCGATCATCGCCGGATCCGCGGCGAATGATCCGAAACTCGCATTCAAACTGCTTGGGGAACTGAACCTCGATGAGAAGTCCGGCGCGATCCAGGCCATCCTTGCAAGCGGCCAGGACGCACCGGAAAAAAGAGACGCTGTCCTCGCCGCGCTGCGCGAGCATCTGGCGGGAATCAGC
The DNA here is from genome assembly GCA_947372405.1 of Verrucomicrobiaceae bacterium. The sequence goes on along the minus strand of CANBTO010000079.1, from coordinate 8,624 downwards.
AGCGATCAGGAGCGCGATGAACTCCGTGGCGAGGCCTTCGAATCCTTCGCGCGCAATCTCAATTCGGAAGATTTCGAGGCGAGCACCGCCTGGGTGGTTAAGGCGGGATTCACAGCGGAGGAAAAAGAGAAGTTTGCAGCTGGTCTAAGCTACTTCAATACCAAGGAGAACACCGGCAAGTGGATCGACTGGTTATCCAAAAACCTTTCTTCGGAGAGCGTCACCAGCCCGGTCTCCGAACTGGTGGGGGAATGGACACAGCAGGACTATCAATCCGCCGGCAAGTGGCTGGTTGCCGCGCCGGATGGCCCGGCGAAAGCGGCCGCCGTGCAGGCATACGCCACCGCGGTGGCGGAATACGAACCCAAGGTGGCCGCGCAGTGGGCGATGACCCTGCCGGCCGGTCCGGCGCGGGACTCCACACTCCAGTCGATCTATCAGAACTGGCCCGCGTCGGATCCCGATGGCGCCGCCGCTTTCGCCCGCGAGCACGGGCTGGAGTGATTCCGCTCAGGATTCCGGCGAGTAGGGAAGCTCAACGGGTTTCGACCCGGCTTGATCCGGCGATACAGGGTTTGCCGCAGGCATGGCCTTCTCCGCATCCAACAGCCGCTTGTGTCTTGCCAGCACCGCGCATGCGCCGGGATCTCCCGTTAGAATGACGGCGCTTCGCAGTTCATCCGGATCCGCCTTGAACGCGGTGGCGATCGCCTCCTCCACCAGGGATCTGTCAATTCCGAGACGGAGATCCCCGCCCAGCAAGCCGACGAAGGTTTCGCTTTCCGCCGGATGAAGGGTGGCGAGCCGGGCGGACAGGCGCCGGATCTGCTCCATCGAGCCGGACATGCCGTGGAATTCCTTGATGAACGCCGCCGTTTCCGTTAGATCGAGGATGCCGGGTTGGAGCTGGAGTTCCTGCAGGAACTGCTTTGCGGTGCGGGCCGCATCCTTCCGCGAGGAATGGATTTCGCGGAACCGCTCCTCGCGAGCTCCGGGAATGGATACGAGGGCATGCCGGAGGATCGAAATCTTCAGCCCTGTTTTGGACTCGGGCGTGATCCGTCCTGTCAGCCAGCGGGTGGCGATCCGCAGGTCCTCGTCGCTATCGAGTGATCCGAGGTAGGTGGCAACGAAGCGCGCCTTGGCGATGCGGCTGCTGGTTTCCGAGACGAGGCGGCAGAGATCGCTGAAGTCCGCCAGCGCGCAGAGCACCCGTTTCTGCCACGGGCCGCGAGGTGTGGCGTTTCGTTTGGCCGGACGCTGGATGGGGAGTTCGAGTTGGTCGCCGCCGGCGGCGGACCATGCGTCCATTCCGAGGTTCCGCAGCTCCGCGGCGAATTCCTTCACGTAGCCATGGACTGTTAGAATCCGCTTCGGGCGCACGCGCTGGATGCATTCCATCAGGCCCGGATGGTCCGCGTGGTCGGATAGGGGGATCACCGCATCCACGCCGTAGCGGAATTTCGAGCCTGGCTGAAGCGCCCAACCGGTGAGCATTGCGGTGCGTTTCGACTTCAATCCCTTTAAAAACCGGGTTTTAACGGAGTTGGGCGGTGCGATGACGACATGCCCCGGTATTGCGTATCCCTCGAACTCGACGGGCTCCGGTAGCCCCGGGACACCCGCTGAGCGGCAGGCCCTGGTCATTTCCGCAGCTGACGGGTGGAGCAGCACGGGAATGCCGTGCTCGGTCAGCAGCGCGAGCGCTTCCTGGGCCTTTCCGAGCGAGTATGCGAGCAGCACCGGTGTCTCGCCATCCGCGAAGCCGTCATGGATGAAACGCAGTATTTCCGACTCCACTTCCATGGGATTGGGAAATTCGTAGCCAGCGAGACCAAAGGTGGTCTCCATGACCAGCGTGTCGGCTGTTAGGAAGCCAACCGCCTCCGCGGTCCGGCTCCTGCGGGTTTTGAAATCCCCGGTGTAAAGCAGGCTGGCGTTGTCCGCGATGCGAGTGACGTGAAGCATCGCTGAACCGGGGATGTGCCCGGCCGGCAGCAGACGCAGGCGGAATCCGTTGCGGATGACCGGGACATGGAATGAAACCGCTTCGATCCGGGCGGGGGACAGCCGGAACCTGTCGCGCAGCAGGGAAGCCGTGACTTCCGAACACAGCACGGATTCGTGGCGGGCAAAGTGATCGGCGTGAGCGTGGGAGACGAATGCCCAAGGTTTCGCGTCCCGCGGGTCCAGCCACAGGCCGGGCTCCGGCAGCTCAAGGCCACGTTGGTATCGGACTTCGATCAGGCGGCGCAATCGTTACGGAGTTTCCCCGGCTTCGCCAAGGCAAACCGCAGAGCAGGGTGCCTTTGGATTTATGGACATTTGAATCCGAACTCCGCAACCCGCTTGCGGCAAGGCGGCAAGGGACGAATGGAAGGACATCGAAAAACCGTTGGAACGCAAAAAAGCGGAACTGAGTAAGCAGTCCCGCTTTTGAAGTCGTTCAAGGAAAGTCAGAAAGGGATGTCGTCTTCTTCCTGGAAATCATCGGCAGGAGCCGCTGACGCGCCCTGCGGGGGGCCTGAGCGTTGCTGCGGTGGGCGTGATTGCTGCTGGCCGCCGCTCGGAGGGGCTCCGGCACCTGCGGCACCACGACCATCCGGGAGGAACTGGAGGCTTTCACCGATGACCTTGAGCTTGCTGCGTTTTTTGCCGGTTTCCTTGTCGTCCCAGGTATCCATCTGCAGGCGGCCTTCGATGTAGGCGCCGCGGCCCTTGGTGAGGTACTGCTGGGCGAGTTCCGCCTGGCGGCCCCAGAGGGTGACGTCCACGAAAATGGTTTCTTCCTGCTTTTGGTTCTGCTCGTTGTTCCAGACGCGGTTGATCGCAAGGGAAATGTCCGCCACAGCGGTGCCCTTGGGAGTGTAACGCAGTTCCGGGTCACGGGTCAGGTTCCCGATGAGCATGACTTTGTTGAGATTGGCCATAACAGTGGACGTCTGATTGGATCTTTGGGAAACCGACCTTCCAACGGCATCAGGCGATGCGCAGGAAGTGCTGGAGATGGACGTGGCCGTTCAGGCGCAGGCGTGCCTGAATACGGGTGACGATGTCCGCGGCACCCTGGAAGGTGTAGTTTACGTAGTGGCCGGCCTCGAGGTGGCGGGAGTTGTAGGCGAACTGACGGCGGCCGAGTTGGCTGATCTTTTCGAGCTTGGCGCCTTCGGCTTCGAGTTCTTTGGAGACTGCGGTGACCAGTTCGTCAACGCTGCCTTCGAGGGATTTGGTATTAAGGACGATCAGGCCCTGGTATTTGCGACTCATCGGATTGAGGTGATTGGATGCGGGTATGATGGCGGTTCGCCGCTGCGGCGATACCTTGGGAACGCGCAAGCTGCACGGCTTCAAGAGCAGTGGCAAGCGTGTTTTCGACAAGCGGGCGCTCATCAGGTGAAAATTTTCCCAGAACGTGACCCACCATGTTGCCGGGCTGGCTTTCGCCGATGCCGATCTTGAGCCGCGGGAAGACGTCCGTGCCCAGATGCTCGATGAGGGACTTGATGCCGTTGTGGCCACCGGCCGAGCCTTTTTCCCGGAAACGCAGGGTGCCCAAGGGTAGGGCGACGTCGTCATAGATGACCAGCATGTTTGCCGGTTCCCACTTGTGGAAGGCGACGATCTGGCGGATGGCACGGCCGCTGAGATTCATGAATGTCTGCGGCTTGACGAGCAGAGTGCCGGAGCCCGGCAGCTTGGCGAGGTGGCACTGCCATTTAGGAACGGATTGGAACTCAGCGCCTGAGGCCGCAGCAAGTCGGTCCAGCACCATGAAACCGACGTTGTGCCGGGTTTCTTCATATTGCCGCCCCGGGTTGCCGAGGCCGACGATGAGAGTGAAGGACATGGAAGGGATCTGAAGCCTGGAATTCGTGATTTGAAATCAAAAAAACACCCGGGACGCTGGTGCGGCCCGGGCGTTCAAAGGAAACGGATCTCAGATCATCACTTGGCCTTGGCGGCGGGAGCCGGAGCAGCGGCCTCGGCGGCGGCTTCCAGCTCGGCACCGGAACCGGCGCGGCCGATGTGCACGACCACCACGTCGGCGGCGTGAGTCGGGCGGACGCCCTTCGGATACTTGATTTCTCCAAGGTGGAGGGAACCACCGAGTTCGAGACCGCTGACGTCGATTTCGATGGTGTCCGGCAGATCGTCCGGAAGGCAGATGATTTCGATGGCGTGGACGTATTGCTCGATCACGCCGCCGGCCTTGACGCCGGGTGCCTCACCGTTGAGGTGGGCCGGGATGTGGGCGGTGATTTCGGTCTTGCTGTCGATGGCGAGGAAATCGGCATGGACGGCGGCACCGGAAAGCGGATCGTGCTGGATGGCCTGGAGGAAGGCGAGACGGGTGCCTTCACCGTCAATTTCCAGGTTGATGATGATGTTGTCCGAACTGCTCTGTGCGAGGAGTTCGGAAAACGATTTGGCATCCACCTTGAGGTTCTTGTTTTCGGTGCCAAGTCCGTAGATCACGGATGGCAGCCAGCCTTCACGGCGCATTTGATTGAGGCGGCCGGAACCGGTGCGTGCGCGGGTTGCCGCTTTAAGGGATGTCGTCTTGGCCATGTCGGAGAGGGCGTTGTGGTTGGAATAAGGCGCTGGAACCTTCTTGAATCCAGCGCGGGGCGGGCTGTGTAACGGCCCGAGGGGCGCTTGTCAAAAAATTGTTCACTTGGACGGACATTATCCTCGGTCCGCGCGGTGGGGCTGGGGTCAGATCGAGAAAAGCGAGGTGATGGACTCGCCCTCGTGGATCCGGCGGACGGCCTCGCCAAGCAGGGGGGCGATGCCTACGACCTGGACTTTCGGGCCGGCGGCCTGCGGCACTGAGTCCGTGGTGATCACCTCCTCGATTTCAGAATCGCTGATGCGCTGGTGGGCGAGTTCGCCGAGGATGGCGTGGGAAACTCCGGCGTAGATGCGTTCCGCACCATGTTTTCGGAGAATTTCCGCCGCAGCCATGAGAGTGCCGGCGGTCTCGGTCATGTCATCCACGAGCAGCACATCGCGACCGCTGACTTCGCCGATGACGTTCATGGCCTCCACGCGGGTGGCGTTCACACGGTGTTTGGCGACGATGGCGAGTTCCGCGCCGAGCGCGTCCGCATAAGCGCGGGCCATTTTCACGCCGCCCACATCCGGGGAGACTACGGTCAGGTTGGCCGCATCCGGATGGCGCTGGCGCAAGTAGCCGATGAGCACGGATTTCGCATAGAGATGATCCACGGGGATGTCGAAGAAGCCCTGGATCTGCGGGGCATGGAGATCCATCGTGAGGACCCGGTTCACTCCGGCGGAAGTGAGCAGGTTGGCGACGAGCTTGGCCGTGATGGGAACGCGTGGCTGGTCCTTGCGGTCCTGGCGCGCATAGCCGAAGAAGGGCATCACCGCTGTGATCCGTCCGGCACTGGCGCGGCGGGCGGCATCCACCATGATCAGCAGTTCCATGATGTTGTGGTTCGTCGGCGGACAGCTGGGCTGGATGATGAAGACATCGGCACCGCGGATGTTCTCGTTGATTTTGACGAATGTTTCACCGTCTGGAAACGCGGTGACCTGGACATCCGCCAAGGGCTGGCCGAGGTTTTCAGCGATGCGTTCGGCGAGCGAACGGTGGGCGGTTCCACTGATGAGTTTCATTTCGGGTGAGTGCGTTGCCATGGGGTCACGGGGATTGTTGACAGCCGCGCAACGGTCGGCAATACTTTGCTCGCAAATCCTTCAACCCATTGTTTTGATGCCATCCAACCCATCCGAGTCCGCAGTTGACGGGCCCCATATCGATGGTGGCGGGCATGTGGGCCGTCCATGGGTATGGCCGCTCGTGGCGAGCGTTCTGGTGATGCTGTGGTTTTATGGCTTTGAGCTTCGCTACGGTGCGATGCGGGAGAAATCCGCCTTCACGTGGGTCTGGTGGGCTTGGAATCCGGATACGGGCTACGAACATGGGCCGATGTTTCCGCTGGTGGTTGCGGGACTCCTTTTCCACCGCTTTCAGAGCTTCAAAGCTGCGGTGGGGAAGCCCAACGGGTATGGACTGCTCGTGGTCCTGCTGGGCGTGTTGTTTTACGTGGCGGGGTATCGGACTTTGCAGGCGCGGGTGACGCTTGGCGCGCTACCGTTCCTGTTGTGGGGATCCGCATGGTATCTGTGGGGGTGGCCTTTGGCTAGGAAGCTGATATTCCCGCTGTTTTTCTTCCTGCTGGCCATTCCGTTGCCAAGCTTCCAGCAGGCCACCACCCAGTTGCAGGCTCTGGCCACCTCGTTGGCTCATCAGGGGGCATCTCTCTTCGGTGTCGCCACGGTGGTGCAGGGGACTGAAATTTCCTCGGCCCACGGTAAATGGGAACCGCTTGAAATCGCCGGCGGATGCAGCGGGATCCGCTCGTTGATGGCACTGCTGATGATTTCCGGCGCATGGGCCTACATCGCAAACATCGCCATGTGGAAACGGGTGTTGCTGTTCTTCTCCGCCTTCCCGTTGGCGATCCTTGGCAACGCGCTGCGGGTGACATCCATATTCGTGATCGGTGAATATGGCGATGCGCATTGGGCGAGCCATACATGGCATGACTGGTCCGGTCTTCTGCTGTTCTATCCCTTCTCACTCATGCTGCTGCTGGTCATCCACTCTGTTCTTGAAGGCGGACTGCCGTGGAGGAAATCCAACAGAAGACAGCTCAGACGTGTAGTGGTGACACGCACGGATGATGCCGCTGAACCCAAATCCTTCATGCCTGAATCATGAAACCAGGCGCATGGTGCTTACCCGGACTGCTGGCCTTATCCCTCGGCTCGGTTTACGTCCTACCCAAGGCAGGGGAAACCGCTGAATCGGCTGTCAGGATGGAGCTTCCGGGCACCAATGACGGCTGGTCTTTCGATAATCAGGTGGCCAGTGAGAGGGAAATCAAGACCCTCAGTCCGGATACGCAATTCGCTAAAGCCATCTGCCTGAAAGCCCGCAAGGGCGAAGTGAACGCGGAAGGCTATCTGATCCCCGACCGCATCGATCTCTCCATCGTCCTTTCCGGAAGTGATCCTAACAACTCCATCCACAGGCCCGAGCGCTGCATGCCCGCACAAGGGCACACGATCACCGCTTCCGGAAACCAGAAACTCAACCAGCCGGACGGCAGGGAGTTCCAAATCAAACGGCTGCGCTCAGTGCAGACGATCAAGTCCACCAAGGACGGCAACGTTGCGGCCAATTTCAACTGCCTGACCTATTACTTCTTCGTCGGCCATGAAACGATCACGAACGATCACCTCGAGCGCACCCTGATCGATATGAGAGACCGTCTCGTTCACGGTGTGGACCAGCGCTGGGCTTATGTCTCCGCATCGATGTGGTATGGCAAGGTGCCGTGGATCGAGAAGGAGGTCAGCGAAACCGAAGCCGATGAGAAGCTAACGAAGTTCCTTACGGGCTTCGCCGCGAAACAGATCGACTGGAGTAAGATCGTCGAGCGTTGACGGCGCGGAATCTCACCACAGCAACTGCCGCAACGAAGCCTTGAGTTCCTCGGGCCAGTCCAGCGAGTCGATGGTCTCCGGTTTTCTCCAGTCCGCATCGAGGCGGACGAGGTCCTGATAGAAAGCGGCGGCGTCCTCGTCGGCTCCGGTCTGGGCGGCGGCGATGGCCAGCAGGGCGGTGGCGTTTTCGAGCTTCTCCGCAGGGTAGCCGATCTGTCTTCCTGTCAGCAGGAACCGGTAGGCACGCTCGGCGTTGCCGGTGAGCAGCGCGACCCAGCCCGCGCGCAGGGCGAAGTTCGCGTCGTTGGGGAAACGATGAAGTCCGGTGGTGAGGATGGTCATGGCCTGCCTTGGATCGGCGTTTTCAAAGGCGGTGTAGGAGGCTTCCGCGTAATCGCCGGGCTGCTGGTCCTCCACCGGATGTTCGGTGATGAGCGTCACCCAGCGGTCGTGCGCCTGCTTGTAGTCGCCAAGGGCTGTTAGAGCCATGGCTTCGGCCCTGAGGCAGGGAGCGGGGGCTTCTCCGAGGTCGCGCGCAAGCGTGGCTAGCTTGAAGGTGATCGCTGTTTCGTCCTTGAACGATGCGAACGCGAGCGCCGCCTTGAGGCAGGCCTTCGCGAAACGCGCACGGCCCACGGCCTTCATCGTGGCTGGATCTGCCAAGCGCTCGGCGATGGCTTTGCGCTGCTCGGGAGTCGGGTTTTCCGGAACATCGATTGCGACAAGTTCCTCGGTCACGCAGAGGCGGAGTTTTTCGAGCGCCTGACTGAAATCCGCCTGCTGCCAGCCGTCCCAGTCCTCGCGCAGACGGACTTGTTTCATATCCGGAAAAATTTCCGGCCATATCGCAAGCGCGTCCGCTTTCTGGTCGCGCAGCCATGAGATCCTTGAACGTGCGATGGCTTTCAACAGAGGCGGCAGGTCGGCGGCACGGGCGAGGCAGGCTTCGATCCATTCCGCGTGCGTGGATGCGAGTGCGAGTTCCAGCGCCTTTGCCGCGGCTGGTCCTTTGGCACCCGCCGCCTCGATCGCGGACTTGATTTCATTGTCATCACCTCCGTCGAAGGTCTTCTCCATCAAGGCGGGCGTGAGCCACGCTGACACTCCGGGTTTGACGGGTTCCTTCGATGCACGGGCGACAACCG
>CANBTO010000078.1 GCA_947372405.1 Verrucomicrobiaceae bacterium | reverse complement strand
GCCGTCATGCTCAAGTCCCTGCAGGAGGACATCGCCAAGGCCCTGCCGAAAGTTGATGAGCAGCAGAAGGCCGCCTTCCTGCAAGCCTACCATGCGGAGTCGGAGACCACGGCAGCCGAGCGGAAGTCGATGCAGTCCCAAGGCAAGAGCCAGGACAAGGACAAGGCGGCCAAGGATCACGAAGAGTCCGTCAAGGCGCTCGCGACGGCCACTGCGAACGCGCAGGCACAAGCCAAGACCGTGTTGACCAACCTGGAGAAATTCCTGGCCAGCGACAAACTGGACGCGGATCTGGTGAAATGTGTGGTCTTGGGCGATGCCACGCCGAAGGGATTGGCGGAGTTTGCCCAGCAGGGCAAGGAGCAGGAAGCACTCGTTGACAAGCTCCTGGCTGATGCCGGCCTGATGAAGCAGATGGTCATGGCGGACGGAGCGAGGGCCGGCCGCTACGGCCAGGCCATGAAGATCTACACCGAAATCCAGCAGGCCAGCGCCAAGGCCAAGGACGGAAACCTGCAGCGCCTGGCATTGGCGATCGGCTTGGAGCTGGCCGTGCCGGTCGAGCAGAGAAACCCGGAGGCCCAGACCGATGCTCCCGCCGTCGTGGACCCGGTCAAGCGCTACCTGCATTACGAAAAAGCCTTCCTGGGTGGAGAACTGGATCCCGGTTTCAAGAATTTCACCGTCTGGGAGTATCGCAATGCCGTCAACGGCGAGGAGCCGGATTCGACACTGGTTTGGGGACGCGAGATGCTTGGAAACTACCGGCCCGATATGATCACCAATTCGGACTATCGCTGGCGTTATGTGGAATCCGTCAAAACCGAGGTCAAATACGGATCGCAAGATCAGAAAAACGACAGCCCTTCACTGCAATTCTATCAGAACATCATCAATACCGGCGGTGTCTGCGGGCGTCGTGCGTTTTTCGGTCGTTTCATCCTGCGCTGCTACGGCGTTCCGACCTTGGCGCGTCCCCAGCCCGGGCATGCCACCTTGGTTCACTGGACGCCCGCAGGCTGGGTGATCAACCTCGGCGCCAGTTGGGGTTGGGGTACGGTCGAGGGCAATGCCGACACCGATTTCCTTGCGATGACCCAGGCCCGGAAGGTCGAAGCGTCCTACCCGGAGGTCCAGCGTGCCCAATGGATCGGCACAGCCCTTGGCGAGAAACGGGCCTTCGGTTTCCACAACGCGGATGGAGGCTTCTGGAATGGCGTGGCGCTCTACCGTCAACGGCAAATCATTGAGAAATCCAAGGCTGTGGCGCTTGCCGCGGTCGGCACGGACATCGGTGAAGCGAACGAATCCAAGGAGAAGGAAGTCATCAATGCCGTCACCGTCACCGATGCGGACCGGAAGATCGTCGCCGGTTCGGACGGTGCGATCACGATCCCGGCCGTGGCCTGCAGCAAGCCAACGAACAGCACGGGCAAGATCCGCTTCATGAAGAGCAACCTTGGCGGATTGCAGTTGCACTACAACCGCTTGGGAACTGCCGAACCGTTCGAATACACCTTCGACGTGCCGGCTGCCGGAAAATATGCGCTCACCGCGCGGGTGGTCACCGTGAGTCCCGACCAGCACCTGTTCGTCGCCGCCAATGGAGCTGAACCCGTTGACATCTCGGCCCCTTATACGATCGGCAAGTGGGAGGAAACCAAGCCGGTGGAAGTCATGCTTCTCAAGGGTGGGAACGTGCTTCAGTTCTCGCGCAAGGACCCGATGCACGGCATGTCCGTCAAGGACTTCACCCTCAAGCCGGTGAAGTAAAGGTCTGGATCCCTGCCTCACAACAATCGCATTTTGCAAACACTCCGCCCTGTCGTCCGCAACCCGGACGGCAGGCGAGCGCTGCTGTCGTGACGGTCTTTCTCCGGCCGCAACATTCTGGTCCGCGTCAATACTCGCGTTTGAGGAGATAGGTGGCGATCTCAGCGAGACGCGCCGACTTTTTCCCCAACGGTTTCAACGCATCCATCGCGGCTTTGGTGAGCTTCGCAGCTTCCTTGCGCGAAGCCGCGAGGCCGATGACGGAAGGGTAGGTGGCTTTGCCGACGGCCATATCCTTGCCGGCGGTTTTGCCTAACACTTCGGTGCTCTGGGTGACGTCGAGAATGTCATCGATCACCTGGAAGGCGAGGCCGAGGTTGTAGCCGAAGGTGGTGAGCGCATCGAGTTTCGCAGGAGTGGCGTTGGCGGACATCGCGCCGAGGCGCAGCGAGGTCGTGAGAAGCGCGGCGGTCTTCGCCTCGTGGATGCGGATGAGGTCGCGTTTGGTGAGTTTTCTGCCTTCGCCCTCGAGGTCCATCACCTGACCGCCGATGAGTTTCCTGCTGCCGCCGGTTACCGCGAGTTCAGCGACGTATTCGCGAACACCGTAGCGTTTGGTGGCCGGGGTAAGCGCGAGCACGATGAAGGCTTCTGTTAGCAACGCGTCACCGCAGAGCACGGCCATGCCCTCGCCATAAACCTTGTGGCAGGTCGGGCGGCCGCGGCGCAGGTCGTCATCGTCCATGGCTGGGAGATCGTCGTGGACAAGCGAATAAGTGTGCATCAACTCGACCGCACATGCAGGTGCAAGCGCGTCTGTGATTTCTCCGCCACATGCCTCGGCGGCGGCGAGGCAGAGCACGGGACGCAGGCGCTTGCCACCGGCGAATACGGCGTAACGCATCGCCTGATGGATCGTCGAGGGACGTTCTTTCGCCTTCGGCAGAAACGCGTCCATCGCCGCATCCACTTCGGACGCGCGGGCTGCGAGGTAGCGTTTCAGGTCCATGGGCGAGGGAAGTTGATAGCTGATAGTTGATGGTTGATAGCTGAAGAAGAAGAGGCATTCATTTTCTTTCCATCAACCATCAACTTCCAACCATCAACTTCTTCAAAGAATCTCCGCGATCTGCACGGCGTTGAGGGCCGCGCCCTTGCGGACCTGGTCGCCGACGACCCAGATGTCCAGCGCGTTTTCGAGCACGGGATTCTTGCGGATGCGGCCGACGAGGCAATCGTCCTTGCAGGTGGTGTCGAGCGGCACGGGAAACAGTTTGTTAGATGGATCATCGACGAGTTGCACGCCGGGTTTTCCGGCGTATGCGGCGCGTGCGGACTCCACATCCACCGGCCTTTCGAACTGCGCGGTGATGGAAACAGAGTGCGAGCGATAGACCGGCACGCGCACGCAGGTGCAGGAGACTTTCAGCTCCGGCAGAGACATGATCTTGCGGCCCTCGTTGCCCATCTTGAGTTCTTCCTTGGTGTAGCCGTTTTCGGTGAAGACATCCACCTGAGGGATCACATTGAAGGCAATCTGGCGCGGATAGACTTTCGGTGTGAACTCCTCGCCGGCGGTGATGGCCTTCACCTGCTCCTCGAGTTCGATGATGCCCTGCGCCCCGGAGCCGGAAACCGCCTGATAGCTCGAAGCGATGATGGATTTCAAACCGAAGGCCTCGTGCAGCGGCGATAGCGCCATCAGCGAGATGATGGTGGTGCAGTTCGGATTGGCGATGATGTTGCGAGGATGGTTCTTCGCGGCATCAGGGTTGATCTCCGGCACCACGAGCGGCACGTCATCGTCCATGCGGAAAGCGGACGAGTTGTCGATGACCACCGCGCCCGCCGCCGCCGCGGACGGGCCGAATTCCTTGGAAATCCCGCCACCCGCGCTGAAGAGCGCGATGTCCACGCCCTTGAACGAATCATGCGTGAGCTCCTCGACCACCACGTCCTCACCGCGGAATTTCATCCGTTTGCCGGCTGAGCGAGCGGAAGCCAGCAGCTTCAGCTTGCCGAGCGGGAAATTCCGCTGTTCGAGGCAAAGGAGCATTTCCACGCCGACGGCACCCGTCGCGCCAACAATAGCCACATGTGGTTGATTCATGGTTGAAAGGCCGGTTTTTCCGAACCCGGGGCGCGAACCATAGCGGCTCCTCGCCCGCTGGCAAACGATTCGTTTCACCGCGAGACGCGGCCCGGGGGCACTTCCGATTTTGATCCTCGACTTGATCCATTCGCACGCGTAGTTCCCGTTTCAGATTCATGAGCGCCTCCCGCAGCAACTGGAAATTCACCATCGGCCTGTTGGTCTGCCTTCTCGCCGTCGGAGCCTTCCTGTTCACAAGGAACCACGGAGACCCGGCAGTGAAGGACGTGAAGCCGCCCCAAGTCACGCATCCCCGACGGGAAACCGCACCGGAGCCGAAAACCGAAACCCCGGCCGCGGCGGGTGGTGAAGCATCACTTCAGGAAACCCCGATCGAGGAGGCAGAGCCGCCGGAAGAACCCCTCAAGCCTGATCCAACCGTGCAGAAGCTCGAGGAACTGAACGCCGCCGGAAACCTCAACGGCATCCAGTCCGAGCTAAAGAGCATCGCCGCCGCTGGAGATATCCCGAAGGTCTTCGATCTGCTGAAAACCTGGTGCCAGGAGGGCAAGCCGGAACTGGTCCGCACCTGTCTGGATTTCAGTAAAACCAGCGATCCGGACCTGCACATGACCCTGAAGGTGGAATCCATCGCCAACCCGTCGGAAGAGATCCGTAACGCAGCCATGGACGACATCGAGAAATCATCCGGCATCCGGTTTGAAAACGTCAGACATGCGAGGATGTGGTGGGGAGCCCAGCACAAACATTGACTTGCCGCGTCGCATTTCCCGTTGCCGCAAAAATTGGTCTGGCGGTGTTTTTATCCATCTGATATCAGCGCCTCATGAATACTCCCGATTCCCCGCCTCCGGTTGCTCCCGCAAAGAAAGGCCTGTCTGCCATCGCGTGGGTTGGTATCGGTTGCGGGACGATTCTCCTCATCGCCGTGGTCGTCGTTTCCCTGCTGGTTGGCATGTGCAGCCGCAAGTTGGGTGATTTCTCCAAGAACCCGGAAAAAGCGGCTGCGGAAATGATGGTTAGTATGAACCCCGACCTGAAAAAGGTCTCGCAGGACGATTCCAAGGGGGAAATGACCATACGCACCAAGGACGGTCAGGAGATGACCCTGAGCTATAAGGATGTCTCAAACGGCAAGTTCACCATCAAGGACGCCAAAGGCAACGTCACGCAGTTCGGACAGTCCGATTTGAAAAGCGTTCCGGAATGGGTGCCACGTTTGCCTGGAATGAAAACGTCCACCGGTTCCTTCCACACGCAGGACGGGGGTAAGATCACTGGCATCTACAATGCGACCTCCGAGGGGCCGATCGACACAATTGAGGAGAGTTTCAAGACCGAGGCAAAAAAACTCAAGATGACCGAGTCCAGCCGCTCCTCGACATATACGGACGGCACCGATAACCGGATCCTCGCCTACGAGGGGGGTGGCAGGAAACTCACCTTGATCATCACGGCTAAAGTCGATGAGGATATCCAGATGCAGGTTGCATACGAAGAGACCAAATAACGGATGATTCCGCATTTCGAAACCAAAGTCGGTTCCGCTCTTTGAATCCACGATCAAGGCGTTGGGGGGATGGTAGCGCTCCATGTTCCCGGTGCCGGATCAAATCGCCCGGATTTCAAATCCGCGCGGGCTAATAAATCCACAATCGACCATTCCGGGTGCAAGCGCCCGGGAATCTCATCCGTGCACGTTGCCGCCTGCGAATCCGCTGGATGCGGTAGCCTGGCCGGAGTTTTTCGATTGGATCGATCCCCGGATGACGAAGACATCGGCACCGTGGCCCACGCGGTTGTAGAGATCCACCACGTCCTTGCTTGCCATGCGGATGCAGCCATAGGAAGCGGGGGCTCCCAGCCGACACTCTTCCGGAGTGCCATGGATGTAGATCGCTCGGCCGAAGGCGTTCTTGTTGCGCGACTCGGTCCCGGTAAGCCAAAGGATGCGGGTCACCACGGGATCGCGGCCAGGGGCGTTCGGCTTGACCACCTCGCCCGTCGGCCGACGGTTTTTGAAAACACAGCCGAGCGGCGCGTCACTGCCGATTTTCTTGGCCACCTGCAGGCGTCCCAAGGGGGTGCAGTTGCTGCCGGGCCGGTCACCGACGCCGAATTTGGAGGTGGAGACCTTGTAGGTTTTCACCGGAGATCCATCATGCACCAGCAGCATCTTCTGATCGCCCACGCTGACGATCAGCTTGTTGTGGGTGTCCGTGCCGAACTGGGTGGTGCCGCAGCCGCTGAATCCGAGGGCGACGAGGCCGGCGAAGAGTGCTTTAATCAGGGTTCGCTTGGATGGGAATCCGGTCATGATTCTTTTACGGAATTTTACGGTTCATTATCTTTACCTCTGATGCCGCAGCGCCGGATGGCAGCATGCGGGAGAGAGAAGATAAGGATGTATAAAAGAATCCGATCGGAAATGGAAGCAGAAGAATCGCGGAAGACCAACTTCCTCGCATGGCGGCATCCACGACGACGAAGAGGAAGAAGAAACCGAAGAGCAGTTCGACAAAGGGCGTGAGGGTTTTCATCGCCTTGTAGCTGCTTTTCTTCCAGTCGCTGCGGTTGCTCTGGCCGATGCCGTATTTCGGCGTGCGGACGAAGGCGGTCTGGTGGTTGCAGAGCGCCTCGATCACGGCTTTGGCGTTGCTGATGGACATTCCGATGCCGAGGGCGAGCAGAAGGGGCAGGTAGGGGATTTCCTTCCACCACGAGCCCGGGCGGAGCGCCTTCTGGGAAACCATGTAGAACACGATGACGGAAACCGAGGAGAAGAAGAAGATCGGGACGTTGATGATGTAGTAGGTGAGTTTTCCGAAATCCGGCTGCCACTGTTGGTTCGGATAGATCAGGAAACAGAGGACGATCAGCAGAAGGTAGGCGAAGTTTGAGGTGAGGTGGGTGGTGGCCTCCATCTTGATGAAGAGCGGCACGTCGCTGCGCCAGATTGCGGGGAGGACCTTCTTGCAGACCTGGATGGAGCCTTTCGTCCAGCGGTGCTGCTGGCTCTTGAATCCGTCCATGTCCACCGGCAGCTCGGCCGGGGTTTCCACGTCGTTGAGGAAAATGAAGCGCCAGCCGTTGAGCTGCGCGCGGTAGCTGAGGTCCATGTCCTCGGTGAGGGTGTCGTGCTCCCAGCCGCCAGCGTCCGCGATGCAGGACTTGCGCCAGATGCCGCCGGTGCCGTTGAAAGTGAAGAAGCGTCCGGAGCGGTTGCGGGCGGTTTGTTCCAGCTCGAGGTGGCCGTCCAGGAACATCGCCTGGATGCGCGTCAACACGTTGAACGTGCGGTTCAGGTGGCCCCAGCGCGTCTGGATCATGCCGATCTTGTCATCGGTGAAATAATGGATCGTTTTCTGCAGCAGGTCCGGATTTGGAACGAAGTCCGCGTCCAAAATCAGAAGATACTCGCCTTTGGCGAAACGGGTGCCGTTTTCCAGCGCGCCTGCCTTGTAGCCGGTGCGGTCGGTGCGGTGGATGTGCTCGGCGTCAAATCCGCGGGCTTTGAGGCGCTCGATCCCGGCCCGGCAGATCTCCACCGTCTGGTCCGTCGAGTCGTCCAGCAGTTGGATCTGCAGCTTGTCCTGCGGGTAATCCATCGCGGACACGGAATCCAGCAGGCGGTCCACCACGTGCATCTCGTTGAACACCGGCAACTGCACCGTCACCATCGGCAACTCCTCGAACAGAGCCATCGGCTTCGGATGCTTGCGCGCGTGCTTGAGATACAGGAACACGATCGCCAGACGGTGGGAACCGTAACCGGCAAGGCCGATCAGAACGAGGATATAGGAGGCGTACCAAACGGGAGATGACCAGTCCATGGGGATGGGAAATTGGGAAGGAATTGAAGTGGATCAGGGCTGCTGTAGCGAGGTGTGCCGTGCTGTACCAGCAATGGTATATGCTTGAGGGTCAAGCGCCTGACGCCGTAGGCAAGCAGGATGGTGCCCGCCTGTCAAGGCTCAAGGACGGGTGCTTGAGCCGCCCGATACGTGGATCCGGACCGCATCCTTGCAGAGCATGCCGGGATTTTCCCGCTTGCATC
Source organism: Verrucomicrobiaceae bacterium (assembly GCA_947372405.1). The sequence goes on along the minus strand of CANBTO010000078.1, from coordinate 5,310 downwards.
TCCCGATTTTCCGGGGCGACTGGTGCGCTCAGTCCCTGCGGCCCAGCGCCATCATCAGGAAATAGAGAAACTGCGCCACCGAGCCCACGGCGGCGGCCACATAGGTCATAGCGGCCCAGAACAGCGCGTTTTTCGCCTTCTCATGCTCCATGCTCGCCGCGATGCCGCTGCTTTCGAGCCAGACCAGCGCCCGTCGGCTCGCGTCGAATTCCACCGGCAGGGTCACCAAAGAGAACAGCGTGGTCACACCGAACAAGCCCACCCACAGCCACAGCAACATCGTGCTTTGAAACAAGCTCACCCCCAGAAACCCGGCGATCATGATGAAGTTCAGGATCTTGCTGGAAAACTCCACCGCTGGCACCATCTGCGAGCGCAGCCCGAGCCACACATACGCCTGTTGGTGCTGCAGGGCGTGGCCGCATTCGTGCGCCGCCACCGCCGCCGCCGCCACCGAATTCATGTGATACACCTCCTCGCTCAGGTTGACGGTCTTCTTCACCGGATCGTAGTGGTCCGTGAGCTGGCCCGGCACGCTGATCACCTGCACGTCCTTGATGCCATTCTGGCGCAACATTTCCAGGGCCACCTGTGCTCCGGTCAGGCTCAGTGGAATCTGCGAATACTCGCGGAAGCGCCGCTTGAGCATGCCGCTGATGAGCATGCTGGCGACCAGCGTCCCGAGCATGAGGATCAGATACAGCGGGGAAATCCCCCGGCCATAGCCGTAGCCCATCTGGGAAAGCAGTGTGATTTCGTAAATCATGGCGGGACTTTAACCGGATTCCTCCTCGCTGCAACCTGCAGCCGTTTCGAAAATCACGGCGATTTTCCAAGCATCACATTCGATGAACCGCGCCTCGATCATCCCGCCGGGCTGCTTCATGCCATTCTGAAGAATCGCCGGATTCGCGGTGCCTGACTCTTCCTCACCTCGCCAGTTCATCCCAGCTCTTCAATCCGGTGACCGGCAGCGCGAACTTCGCCGCATCCGCCCATTCCGCAGTGCCGGCCTTCTTGAAGAGATCATAAATCATCCGTTTCCTGCCCGGATCGCAGATGCTGCCCGGCTTGTTTTCCCACAAGCCGAGGCGCAGCCCGCCCTCCTGCGAATGATCCACGTGCCGGTGCCAGATCAAGGCGTCGATCCCATCCTGCCGGCTCACTTTTTCCCACGCATAGGTGAAACCCGCGGCCTGCAGCGTCTCGCCGTCCGGGGATTTCAAACAATGGATGCCCTGCTCGCTGAGAATGATCCGGCGCGGCTTGCCCTGCCACAGCAGCTCCGGCCTCCGCATGTGCGCGCACGCCACTTCGAGATTCTTGAACGTGACGTGCGGCGAGTCATCGTTCGGCAGCGCTTTCTTGTCCAGCCAGGTGCGCGGGTCGCCGAGATTGTCCGCATACGGATGATACGCCACGTGCCATTCGAAATTTCCCCGCTCACGCGCGATCAGCGCGAAGGTATCCAGGAAATCGCGGCCCTTGTAGGCTTCAAGTTCGCCGATGCCTGGCATCGACGTGTTCCAGTGATGATCGAATGAGAGATAGACCCGCGCGGCCGCCGAATGCTTCGCGATCTCCTCATGCGCGGCGCGCACCGCCTTCTCATATTCACCGCACGCCTCGGCCATCGGCATCTTGCCGAGGTTGTACCACATCCACTGCGAGTTCACCTCATTGCCGATGATATATCCCCACACACGGCCGCACTCCGGATGCGCGCCACTGTGCCGCTCCGCCACAAACGCCACCAGCGCCCGGTAAAGACGCATGCCGTCCTCCGTCGCGATGTTGAACCCGGCGATGTTGTATTTCCCGTCCGCCTTCGGATACAGCAGCAGCTTGTCCTTCGCCGCATCATGCGTGGGATAGGCCAGCAGGATCAGATAGACCACGACGCGCGCGTCGCTCAGCGGCTTGATCTGAGCGTCCAGGCTTTTGGCATACCTGCCGCTGAACCAATACTCCTTTCCTTCATGCACGAACCTCAGCGCGTCCGGATTTCCCTTCGCGGACATCAGCCCGCCGAAGGACACGTTGAGCCCCGCATGATGGATGCTCAGCGAGATCGCGTCATCCACCATCTGCACCTGGATGCCCTTCTTGTCCGGCATCGTGGGGAAAGGAACCATGTCCTGCGCGAAAAGCGGAGAACCCAGCAACAGCACATGCAGCAGGAGGCGGCGGATCATGGCCCGACCGTATCCGGATTTCCGCCCGCTGCAACCCGAAGCCGATCCGAGGCCGGCACTCTTTCCCGCGAAAGCTTCACCCCCTTCCCGCCGCGCCATCTCTTGGTGGCTGCAATGCCGCCAACGACCTCCCCTCAAACCTCTCAACAAACGCATGACCGGACTGCGCGGAAGCGCCACCTCTAGGGATGGCAAGGAATGACAGAATCATTCTATGGCAGAATCATTCGGTCAGAATCTTGAAAGGATTTCCGAATCCACATTCATTCTGTCGAAAAATGATTCTGTCGAAAATCGTTGGCCTGGTCATGGGTTTGCAAGATGCCGGATGGCTCCATGGATTCGGCAATTCCAGTTGGTTCCGCCTTTGCCGGGTTGGGATTCATGTGCTTATCTATCCATTTTGGTGAGGAAACGCGGGGTGCATCCGAATTCCGGAGAATATGCTTGTGCAGGTGGTCCGCATCTGTTTGTTGGGCCGGTGATATCTGAGAAACAACACATCGAAAACATGAAAACAATCACCTCCAGTGTTTCCAACAAGGCCCTAACGGGTGCGGTATCCAAAGTCGCCGTCATCGTCATGACGGGTTGCTTTGCGACCGGTTCGTCCCAAGGGGCCACGACTGCGAATCTGCTGGTGGACCCGGGTTTCGAGTCCAATGCCTTGGCAGGCTTCAGCACCGTGTTGAGCGACTTTACGAACCAAAATGGCAAATGGGGGGTCGAAGTCGGAAGCATTGTGATCGGCACTTCCGGCGATGGAGTGAGTCCGATTGGAACCCGCATGCTCGGCATGCAGGACGACGGCGCGACATCCACCCAAGCGGTTCAGGTGACGGATATTTCAAGCATCGCCGGTTCCGGTGACGGCACGGCGACCTTTGACATGTCAGCCGCGTTCACCATGGGCGGTGGGCCGCTGGGAGGATTTGCGGGTGGCAGAGTGGCCGTGATCGCAATGTTTTTCAGCGGTTCTTCCTATGGCTCGCTAACAGGCTCCACGTCTATCAGCCTGGATCTGAACAGCGACGAAAAATTCGAGCCGCTCGCGCTCCAAGGGACGATTCCGGCGGGGACAACCTGGATGGTGACGCAAGTGCTCTACTCCGACTCGTCCATCGGAACGCATACCGGCTATGTGGATGATGCCAGTTTCACCATCACCACGGTTCCCGAACCAGGTGCCTGGTCCATGCTTGGGCTTGGCGCGCTCGGAATGATGGCACGCCGCCGCCGTCATTGATCGGCGTCAGACCGGATTGACAGGCTCCGTTACGCGGAGCTTGTCGAGCACGGGCTTGACGAGGTGCGGAGCTGGAGTCCGGCGGATCAGAAAACACCAGCCCGCCGAAAGACACGTTGAGCCCCGCAGGATGGTTGTCCTTGTTGTCCGGCATCGTGGGAAACGGTGTCGGGTCCTAGGGGAACCATCGCCAATGGTTTCTCCCGTCGATTGCAATCCGAGGTCTTTCCGGACTTCACCATCGCCCTGATGCGATGATCGACGCCCTGATCGGGCTTCTGAAAATTCCTGTCGGGCCGCCCGGAGCCCCGTTGTGGGAGCCGCGCACACCAGTCGGTGCCGGAGCCACACCGGTCGGTGCCGGAGCCACACCAGCCGGTGCCGGAGAAACACCGGTCGGTGCCGGAGCCACACCAGTCGGGCCGCCCGTCCATTCCATTCGGCCCGCAAAAGCCCGTCGTTGCGAGGTTCCAGCATGAAATGCGGAGTCGGTAGCCCCTGCCGAGCCATGCCTCACGCCGGATTTCCACCGGCATCGCAAAGGTCAACGGCTGGAGCACCAGTGCCGTCGGCGTGATCAAGAACTACCTCGATATCACCGCCGCTGCCTGTGGGGTCCGCATCGGCCAGCTTGTTGATGCACGCGCCGCCGCGGATCACAGGGTGACGGCACTTGGCAAGGCCAAGCGTGAAAACGCCGCCGCACTCAAACAACTTTACCGCCGCATGACCGGCCTGCGCGCCGAACTCGACCAACGCCTGGCTGACGACGATTAGCGCTAATACGACTTCGGCTTCGAACGCCCCGCGGATGGCCAGGGCCCCCGGCCCGGTACGCCACCTCGTCCTGACTCCCGGCGGCAGCACCGTCAGGATTACGATCGTGGCCGTGAACCATGTGGGCGACGGAGCCCTCTCCGCCAGCGCGGAGGTGCTGGTGCCCTAACCGATATCCCATCAAACCCCAGCGGCCACGAATCCCCGAAACCCCGGGGTGGAGCGTCCATCTCGGGGTTTCTTCGTGCGTATATCCGCCACAGCATGCCGCCCGAATCCGGACCTTGGCTTGCCACGGCGTAGCGCAGCAAAGCCGGGCACGCGCATCCCGAAAATCCTTGTGAAATCAACGGATTCCAGCAAACCTGTCGCAGATGGATTTCCTGGATATCACTCCCTGACATGCTACGAATTCGAACTTTCTGCAAGGTAATGAAAGCCCTTCCCAATGAGTAGTAGCGAACAGCTAGTCGACAGCTTTCTCCGACTTGCGAGATCGTGGGTAATGCTCCCGATTTTGGCCTACCTCATTGCGATTCCGTTTCTTGGACCCGGTGCGCTCTTTGTTCCCATCGTTATCGGAAGGGCTCCCCTCGGAGTGATCAGCTATTTCGATAAGGTTAAGTTGGATGATTCCGGACATAGGCTGGAGATTGCCGTCATTCACCTCGTATTTTGGAGTCTACTCGTCACGGGATTCGCCGGAAGGCGTGGGTTGCCCTTGTGGGTGTTACGAAGCATCTGGATTAGTCTCGTGGTGGTATTGTATATGTCGATATCGGGATGCGCCCACGAATTTGGCTCAGGCCTTCGTAACTCAGGCAACTGGCACTAAAGCGGTAAGCGGATCAAGCTCATGGTTCCTGAATTCACTAAGCAGAAACAAGTCATGCGAGGCAACCGCCGGTCAGCCTATTCTTTGGAATCGGAGTCCTGTGCTGCGGTGCCTCCACATCCAACGTTCGCTCGTAAATCACGGGTGTCCGGTTAAAGTGATTTTTTGATTTCAAAACAACTTGTTGATGAGAGACTTAGGATCAATAGAGGATGTGAGGGATTTGAACTCCGGCGATCGTTTGGAGACGATTCCGG
>CANBTO010000077.1 GCA_947372405.1 Verrucomicrobiaceae bacterium | reverse complement strand
TACCGCCGGGAAAGCCGGTGGGATTCACCAGAACGACCGAACGCCCTTCGCGCTTCGCGGAGATGGCCGCAGTCACGGCAGCGGACGAATCACCATAAACCACTACGTCATGCGGTGGCACGGACTCTTCGGAAGCAATGGCGGACGTTGCAAGCCCGGCGGTTAGGAATGCTTTCAGGAAACGGGAGGTGCGGCACTTGAATGGATGCTTCATGGATTCAGAGGATCAAGACGGTGTTCCAGGGTTCAGGCAAGCTGGTTTCCAACAAACCGAGGCGGGTCATGATAACGCTGACTTCAGCGCGCATGTATCAAAGGAGATTTCCATGAGGACCAGGCTAACACCTCAAAACATCCCTGCCATCCCCCCAACCGGGTGCGATGTTTCACCCGCTCGGGCAGGCGCCGTTTCCAACTACGAGGATCTTGTCCACCAAAATGGGCGTTGCACCCGCCCGGTTATCACCGCGTTGTGACGCTTCTTCCTGATGCCGTCCGCCTCGGTCCATGCCGCGCCCCCGGACCTCACCGCAGACGGCGAGATCGCCACCATCACCACCCGCCCCATCCAGATCACCGGCACGCGGACTTACGATGCCACCGCGGTCGCCACAGCAGCCAACCTGGCCATCGCAGCGCCCGGTGGCGGCCAGTTCACCCTCAGCTTCCTGGCCCACCGCGCGACCGGCACCGGCTACACCGGTCTCACACGCAAATATACCGTGGAAAGCACCACCAACCCTGCCAATCCCGCCTCATGGCAGCCTGTGACCGGCTACACCAACCTCGTCGGCGGCACCCAGAGCAGCAACATCACCGGCGATGACCAAACCGTCACGGTCACGATGCCTGTCACAGGTCAAATCCAATTCTACCGTCTGAGCGTCCGTGTCGAGTGATTGAACGTACGGCACACCTCCATTGGATTGAGCGAGGCGAAAGGTTTTCGCTGGATGAAATTGCCTTCCGGTCTTCTTGCAGGAATGTGCCATCCGACCGTCAACGGAGCTCCGCGGACAATGAACCACCATCCTTGAAACAAGGACAGTATCTGTGACGGATTTTTGTTGCCTGACATCCCCAGAGACACAATCTGCGAATATAGCCAGCAGCGCTGGTTCCGCACTGATAAGCAGGATGCGCGGATTTAGATTCGAAATTCAACCCTACAGTCGTCATACGAAGCGCCGCCTTCATGGAAATCACCACCAGACCTTGCGCCCGACGGGGTGCCATAGGCCTCGCCATACTGTTAGCCTTGTCGGCAAGGGTCCAAGCCTTTTCGGCCAATCCCGACCTTACCGCAGGGGGGGCCATCGCCGCGCTCAAGGCGGACGCCAACGCATCGCCGCGCTATGCCAGAACCTACAACCTGGGGGCCACCGGGCTGCGCGGATGGATCTACATCGATTCCTCGAACTTGTTGTCGGACCCTGCAATCAAGAATTCCGCCGACGTTGGGCAGGAGGGGCGGCAGACCGCCCTTAGCCGCCAGATCCTGGTCACGGTGGCCAGCGCACCGGGCAACGCCGTGCTTGCGGTTGACGATGTGATCCTCGGCGCGATGGCCGCCAGCACCGGCACCGTGCCGCTGTTCACCAGTGATTGCCGCAAGGCCATCGGTCTGGCCATCGGGGATGCCGAAAAAACCGGAGCCGGCACCCTGCGCGTCAAACGCTGGCGGGCGGGCGATATCGCCGACGTGAACATTGCCATGACCATCATGGGCGATTACGCCACCTCCGCTCCCTACAGTTGCCCGAAATCCACTGCGATCCTGGCCGCCGCCCGTACCAGGCTGGTCACCGATGTCCTCGCGAACCCGAATTTCTATCTGACGAGCAACTATGGCGGGGCGATCACCGGTCTGGCGCTGTTGGCCGGCGTGCAGCCTGGCGATCCCAATTACGCCGCCGTGCAAACCCAGCTCCAGACATTTGCCCGTTCGCTGGCGTCCACAGGCCCTAGGATACAGGGCCTCGACATGTGGCATTGGGGTTATATCAGCCTGTTCCTCTCCGAGTATTACCTGAGCACGGGCGATGCCAATGTGGTGTCCGGACTTAACCAATACACGATCAAGCTCGCGCAGTCGCAGAGCATGTACGGCACCTTCGGTCACGATCCCGCACTGGTGCGGCCGGACGGCACGGGCCGCCGTTCCACTGTCGGGTATGGCGCGCTGAACCAGTGCGGCCTGCCTGCCAACATCGCCCTCGTCTTGGGTAAAAAGGCCCTGGTGACTGCGGGCCAGCCAGTCGATCCGTCCATCGACCCGGCAATCCAGCGTGGTTCGGATTTCTTTGCTTCATATGTCAACAAGGGAGGCGTTCCTTATGGCGAGCACCTGCCGGTGTTGGCGCATGCCTCCAACGGCAAGGATCCGGCGTGCGCCGTGCTCTTCGGTATTCAGGACAATTCCCAGCCCGCAACCAGCACCCGTCTGGCGGAAACCGAGTATTTCAGCCGGTTGGCCCTTGCGGGCTTCCCGGGACGCGAATACGGCCACACGGGCGTGGGCTTCAGCTATTTCTGGGAAGCTCTGGGTGCCAATATGGGCGGGCCGGAGGCGGTCGCCCGCTACTTGCAGCAAGTGCGCTGGTCTCTCGATTTGGAACGCCGCACCGATGGTTCATTCGTCTATGACGGCGCGGAATACAGCTACGATTATTACGGCGCGGGCACGACGGAGGGCGGCACCTATCTGGGTTTCAGCGGGTGCTATTACTCTTTGCCCGGGGCCGGCTTCATCACCCCCACAGCCAGCTATCTCCTGGCCTATTCGCTGCCGCTGCAGCGGCTTTACATCACTGGCAAGAACAGCAACCCGGCGCATAACTTGGCCACAACCAAGATCGATAACGCAATCGCCGCAGCAACTTTCAAACAGGATTGTGTCAATTACACCACCACCCAGTTGATAGCCGCCCTGAGCGAGTTTGATCCGCTGGTACGAAACGACGCCGCCAACCAACTGGGCACCCGCACGCTGAGTGGCACGGAACTCACCACCTTGCGCGGCATGGTCACCGGCAGTGATGCCAACGCCCGCATGGGCGCATGCCAGGTGCTGGGACTGTTCAAGGACACCACCGCCCTGCCGACGATCACCCAGCGGTTGGACAAAACCGTCGAGACCAATTCATGGGTTCGGGCCAACGCCGCTACCGCGCTGCGCTGGTATGACCCCGCCACCGCGAGCGCGCAGCTCACGCCAATGCTCAGCGCGTTCACAACCAACGCCACCGATCCCGATGTGATCGTATGGGATGATCCCATCCAGCTTTCCAATGGATGCCTGGGTTTCGCCCTCTTTGGCGATGCGATCTATGGCTACCAGGTCAATGGCGGCGCGAATCTGGGCGCATACACGATCAACGCAGCCAAAAACCTGCTCTATCCGGCGGTCCAGGCCGGTTTGAAACAGCCCGATTCCTACACCCGCCAGGGAGTTTCGGATTTCGTTTACAACAGCCTCACGCAAGCGGATGTGCAGGCGCTGCCGCAGGATATCATCAACCTCGCCGCCTACGAATGCCAGGCCGACCGCATGTGGAGCGGGGGTTCCCGCACCAAGGGAATTCAAACCATGGCGAAGTTCAAATTCGCGGAAACCATTCCGGTGGCCCTTGCCATGCTGGAGACGCCGGTGGGCTTTGGCTTCGAGGAAAACTATCAGATTCCCGCGCTCAACGTGCTGGCGGGTTATGGGGACGCCGCCCGCTGGACCTTGCCCACGTTGTACGCATATCGCGATACCTGGGACCATGCATCATCCAAATACGCCCCCCTCCTCACCACCATCGCCACCATCGAGGCGGCAACCAGCCCGCTCGCTGGCATTACCAACCTCAATGCCGTGGCCACCCCGCAGGTCGTGGCCACCATCGGAGCCAAGGCGATCACGCTAACCGGCACGTCATGCCGTGATGCCTCCGTTTCCTTCACCAACGTCACCGCGCCAGCCCACGGCACACTCAGTGGCATCCCTCCCAATCTAACCTACACGCCAGCCGGCGGCTACACCGGCACCGACTCCTTCACCTTCCAGGTGACCGACAGCAAGACGACTTCCGATCCCGGCACCGTGAGCATCATCGTGGGAACCGCCGGCACCGGACTCAAGGGCGAGTATTACGACAACATGGACTTCACCAACCTGAAGTTCACACGCACCGACGCGCAGGTGAATTTCGACTGGGGCACCGGCTCGCCGGACGCCCTGATCGGTCCGGATACCTTCAGCGTGCGATGGAACGGATTGCTGCTGGTTCCGGAAACCGCGACCTACAAGTTCTCCACACTCAACAGCGATGGTGTTAGATTGTACGTCAGCGGCGTGCTGGTCATCGACGAATTCAGCGACAACGCGACCCACTGGAAGGACGGAAGTTCGGTCAATCTCACGGCCGGACAAATGGTGGAGGTGCAGATGCAGTATTATGAAAACACCGGTTCGGCCGTTGCCAAACTAAAATGGACCGGACCGTCCTTCGCAGGAGTCAACGGTGCCGTCATCGGCAGCCAATGGCTGTTTGACGGCACCGGCATGACCCGCACGCCTTACGCCCACGCGCAGAGCCTGACTCTGATGCAGAACACCGCCCAGGTCATCACTCTAACCGGCAGCGGCGGTTCCCTGGCCTATGCGGTGGTCACCCAGCCGTCCCACGGCGTCCTGACAGGAACCGCGCCCAACCTGACCTACACCCCGGCCACCAACTACAACGGTGCGGACAGTTTCACCTTCCTGGTCAACAACGGCACCGGCAACTCGGCGCCGGCCACCGTGACCCTCGGCATCATGGCAGGCCTGCCGTCTTCCTACAACTGGAGCAGCGCCACGTCAGGCAACTGGAGCGTCGCGGGCAACTGGACGCCGGACGCGCCCGCAGCCACTGGGCAAGCCAACTATTTCTTGAACTTCACCCCGGCTGGCACCTACACCGTGACCCATGATCTGAACAACGGCTTCCAGGTCAACCAGCTCAACTTTGCAGGTGCCGTTACCCTTGCCGGCACCAACAGCATAGCCCCGACCGCCAACGGCAGCGTGCTGCCGCAGATCAACCAGAACAGCGGAAATACGGTGAACATCAATACGCCGCTCAGCCTGGCCTCCACCACCACTTTCGGCGGCACCGGCAGCGGGCAGACAACCCTCAACGGCCTGCTATCCGGCACTGGCGGCATCTTCAAATCCAGCCCCGGCACGCTGACCGTCACGGGATTGAAAAACAACACCTACAGCGGCGGCACCGCCATCAACAGCGGCAAGATATACGTTTATGATGTGCGGACTTTTCAGGGATTGGGAACCGGAACCATCACCCTCAACGGCGGCATCCTCCACCTGGACCGCTCCAACCTCTCTAACAACATGATCGTGAACGGAGGATCGGTCCTCATGGATAACGGCTACGGCAGCCTGCTAGCCGGGCCGATCACCAACAATGCGGGCCTCAACGTCGATGTCTGGTATGTCAACCAGCCGATCAGCGGAGTGATCTCCGGCACGGGAGGCATCACGATGACCTCGCAATACGGAGGCCAACTGGTTCTCTCCGCCACGAACACCTACACCGGACCCACCCGGGTTGTGTCCGGCACTCTGACCTGCTCGACCTCATCCTCCCTCGGCACCGGCACGCTGGACATCAGCACCGGGGCCAAGGCGGCGCTCAACTACACCGGCACACGCACCATCGCCGGGTTGACTCTCGGAGGCACGGCCATGGCCGCCGGCACCTATGGCTCAACTTCGTCAACCGCCACCAACAAGAACGACACCTGGTTCTCCGGCACCGGCACGGTGACCGCCGGAGCACCCAACAGCGCGCCCGTGGCCACACCACAAAGTGTCAGCACGACGGAGGACACAGCCAAACCGATCACCCTGACCGCCACCGATGCGAATGGAAACCCGTTGACCTATTCCGTCGTCCGCCAACCCGCGCACGGCACGCTCAGTGGTTCCCCGCCCAATGTGACTTATGCCCCCATGCTCCACTACAATGGGTCGGATAGTTTCACCTTCAAAGCCAACGACGGCACACTCGACTCCGCATCCGCGGCAGTCTCGATCACGGTGACAGCGGTCAACGACGCGCCGATGGCCGCTGCCCAAAGTGTGACCGCCGGTCAAGGCGCAGCCAAGGCCATCACGCTGACTGGCACCGACGTGGAAGGCAGCGCGCTCACTTACGCGATCGTCGCCCCGCCCGCGCACGGCACACTCAGCGGCACGCCGCCAAACGTGACCTATACGTCCAATGCCAACTACAGCGGCTTTGATGGTTTCACCTTCAAGGCGAACGACGGCACGCTCGATTCCACACCGGCACCAGTCTCGATCACGGTGGTCGCCAATAGCGCGCCGGTGGCCACCTCCCGGAGCGTGACCACCACAAAAAACATCGCCAAGACCATCACACTGGCCGGCTCGGATGTGGAAGGCAGCACGCTCACCTATGCCATCGTCACCCCACCCGCGCACGGCACGCTCAGCGGCATGCCACCGAATGTCACCTTCACGCCGACCACCGATTACACGGGACCTGATAGTTTCACCTTCAAGGTCAACGACGGATTGCTCGATTCGCCACCGGCCACGGTCTCAATCACGGTCACAGACGGATCGAGTGGCCAGCTCACCTGGGGCGCGCCAACGGCGATCACCGGTGCCGGCAATATCAAGAGCGCCGGTGTCAGCAATCTCGCCGGAGCGAACTTCGGGATCACCAGCGGCACCACCACCACCGTTCCCGCCAGCGAGACCGGAACCGTTAGTGTCGAATTCCGCAGCCTGCGCTCAGGCCAGAACGTCACGCTGTCGAACGGCATCAACGTGGCGGCGGACTCCACGTGGGGAAACTGGGGCTTTGCCAGCGGCAACTCGGCCGTTGCAGGCAACTTCGGAATTGTGCTTGATTCGAACTTGGGGATAGAAACTCCGGGCGCGACGGCGGCCACCGTCACCTTGTCGAATCTAACCGTAGGCGCGCAGTACCGGTTCCAGTTCTTCACCGATTCCACTGGCAGCAACAGCCAGACAATCTCAGGCAGCGCGGCAATCAACTCGCAAAACGGCCAGTTCGTTGCCGGGACTTTCACTGCGGATGCGACTTCCCGGGTGCTGACCGTGACCCGCAATAGCAGTTTCGCCGTCGTGAACGCCTTGACCATCGGAATTGTTGACACACCGCCGACGCTGGCGAGCATCGTCGATGACAGAAGTGGCGGACCAGTCGCCCCCAACACATTGGCGACCTACACCGTGACCTTCAGCAAGGATATGGATGCCAACACGGTTTCCGCCGCCGACTTCGGTAATGCGGGAACCTCGGCCATCGCCATCGGCATGATCACCGAAACAACACCCGGCGTCTTTACTGTTCCAGTCACGCCGACCAGCACCGGAACGCTCCAACTCAAGATTAATGCCGGAGCCGTCCTCAACGATGCGACTGGAAACGCGATGGACACCACCTCGGCCATCATCGACGACACCACCATCACCGTCAGACCGGTCAACACCGCGCCAGTCGCAAACTCGCAGAGTATTTCCACGGCGGTGAACACGCCTTCGCCCATCACTCTGAGCGTCAGTGATGCTGAGTCGGATCCTCTGACTTATGTCCTTATCAACGCACCCGCGCACGGCACCCTGATCGGCACCGGTCCGAACGTGACTTATGCTCCTGTTCCAGATTACATCGGTCCCGACAGTTTTACGTTCAAAGTCAATGACGGCATCCTCGATTCGGCGGAAGCCATGGTGAGCATTCTCGTGACGACGCCCTCCCCCACCACCGTTGCATCGTCGCCCGGTGTGACCGTTGTTTATGGCTCGACGGTCACATTTACCGCGATGGTGACCGGGCCCACGTATGGCACGGTGACATTCAAAGACGGAGGCACCATTTTGGGAACGGGCACTTTGGATTCGGGCACGGCCACATTCGCTACCAACACTCTGGCAGCGGGCAGCCATTCGATCACTGCCGGCTACGACGGAGACCCCATTTACAACTCCAGTGTTTCTTCCGCGCTCAACTTCACTGTGACTGCCAAGCCGCTCTCCATCACCGGAGTGACGGCAAGCAACAAGATCTATGACGGAACCACCGCCGCTGTTCTAACAGGCGGCGCGGTGTCCGGCGGACTCGTCGGCAGCGACGTGGTCACCATGGCGCCCGGCAGCGGAGCTTTCTCCAGTGCGAACGTCGGCACCTGGGCCGTCACCGCCAGCGGCTACTCGCTCGGCGGCGCGGCTGCGGGAAACTACACGCTGTCAGTGCAGCCCACCGTTCCCAATGCCAGCATCACCGCACGGCCAATCCAATTGACCGGCACGCGCGTCTACGATGGCACGACCACAGCCGCAGCGAATGTATTGACAATCTCCAACAACGTGGACGGCGGAAACCTCACGTTGAGCGGCAGCACCAGCTTGGGTGGCAAGGATGTGGGGGCACAGGCGATTCAGTCGGTTTTCGCAACTCCATTCCGCGTCCAGAGCGCCAAAGGCAACACCGGATCGGGCAACAGCACCTCGATCAACGTGAACCTCGCCTCCACTCCCACAAACGGCAACACCCTCGTGGCGGTGATTTCCACCCGTGGCACCAGCGCCGGCCGGGTGAGCGCCATCAGCGGCGGCGGCGTCACATGGTCCCGTGTTTCGCAGGCCGCCAACACCAATGGCTCCACAATGGAAATCTGGTATGGCCCCGGCGTCTCCACCGGCACGACCGGCATCACCATCACCCAGGCCAATCTGCGTTCCGCCGCCGTTGTGATGGAATACAACGGGTTGTTGACACCCGCTTCCGTTGACCTCGCCGCGAACAACACGGGTAACAGCAATGCACCGGTCACCGGCACCACCGCTACTTTCACCAACCAAGCCAACGAATTGTGGATCGGCGGCATCGGCATCGTTAGCAGCACTCCCACGCTGAGTGCCGTAACAAACAGCTTCGCTGCTGTGGATAACGCGGTAACCACCAGCAACACCGCAGGCAACAACGCAAGAGTGTATGCGCTCGAACGGATTGTCACAGCGACGGGAAGCGCTTTTTCCGGCGGAAACCTCAGTGCTACAGCCCAATGGTCCGGTGCCATCGCGACCTTCAAAGCGCGATCCCTGATGAACCTCTCGATATCCGGTTCAGCGGCCGCCAACTACACGCTCACCGGCTTCACCGGAGAGGTCACGATCACGCCGAAAAACCTCGCTGTCAGCGGCCTGGCCACCTCCAACAGAATGTATGACGCCACCACCGCCGCCGCCCTAACAGGAACTGCGGCCTTGCTAACGGCCCAGGCACCCGGCGCAGGCACCACCAGCGATGGCAAGCCCTACACCGGCGACACCCTGACACTTGGTGGAACGGCCAACGGAACCTTTGCCGACAAACATGCGGCCAGCAACAAACCCGTCAGCGTCACCGGCATCACCCTCGGTGGAGCACAGGCAGGCGATTACAACCTCATCCAACAGACTGGTCTCACCGCCAGCGTGACACAACTGCCAATCACCGTGACAGCAGTCAGCGCGACCAAGACCTACGATGGCACAACCACCGCATCAGGACCCCCCACGTGTTATCCGGCACTCGCTTCCGGTGATAGCACCACCGTTCTCTTTCAGACATTTGCCAGTGCCGCAGCCGGGACCACGAACAAAGTCATCATCCCGTCCATCACCATCAACGACGGCAACAGCGGAGCCAACTATGCGGTGACGCTCGTGAATTACACCACCGGCACCATCAACAAGGCCCCAGCCACCGTCACTCTCGGCGGTTTGTCGCAGACCTACGACGGTTCGCCCAAGAGCGCGACCGCCATCACCGATCCCGCGGGCAAGTCGGTGACCCTCACCTACAATGGCTCCACCACGGCACCCACCGCCATTGGCAACTACACGGTGAACGCCACCATCAATGATTCCAACTATTCCGGCAACGCCACCAGCAACCTGGTCATCGCCGCTCAGTCGATTACCGAATGGCAGAACAGTCATTTCACCAGCACTGAAATCAGCAACGGCCTCGCCGACGACAACGCGGACGCTGACGGCGACGGACTCACTAACAGAAGCGAATACGCGTTGGGCACCGACCCGCGCAGCTCGAGCCAGCAGCCGCTGGCCATCGCACAGCCCGGTGGCGGCCAGTTCACCCTCAGCTTCCTGGCCCGCCGCGCAACCGGCACCGGCTATGCCGGCCTCACACGCAAATACACCGTGGAAAGCACCGCCAACCCTGCCAATCCCGCCTCGTGGCAGCCTGTGACCGGCTACACCAACCTCGTCGGCGGCACCCAGACCAGCAACATTGTCGGCGATGACCAAACCGTGACCGTCACGGTGCCCGCCAACGCTGCGGCTCAATTCTATCGACTGAATGTCCGCGTCGAGTGACGGAGCAAGCTCTTCCATCGTAACCGTCACGTTACCCTGTAGTAAGCCCTGCGTCCAAGAAAACACTTGTCGCGGGGGATGACCGGGCTTTCGGTGGGGCGGCGGCCATCCGGCTGCTAGAAACGAAGCATATGAGTCTCTGGCGGATGATTTTCACCAACCTTCGGCGGCACCGCGTGCGCACGGCCATCGGCGCAACGGGCATCGCGCTGGGCGTGGCAACGATGCTCAGCGTGGTCGGCCTGCTGGGCGGTGCGGTGAAGATGTTCGAGCGCATCCTGAGGAGCGACTCGGAAATGGTGGTGTTCGAGAAGAACGTGTCCGACCTGTTTTTCAGCAACGTGGAGGTGGCCGTGGTGAAGGAACTGGACAAGCAACCTTTCGTGAAGGAGTCGCAACCAGTGCTGTTCTCGATCATCGCCGCACCGGGGCGGCCGGTGGTGACGTGTTTCGGCATCCGCGCGGCAGACGGCAGGTTGAAAAAGGGCGAGTGGCTGCAAGGGAGCGCCGCGGATTTCCATGACGACGGCCAGGGTGTGGTGCTGGGCGAGCGCGCGGCGGATTTCCTCAACACGAAGGCGGGCGGCACCATCGAACTCGGCCAGGGAACCTATCCAGTGGCGGGCGTGGTGCGGATGGAGAACGGGTTTGAAAACGGCGGCGTCTTCATGCCGCTGCTGGCCTGCCAGAAGGCCTTCCACAAAGAGGGCGTCTGCTCGGTGATCACCGTGGCGCTCGCGCCGGGGCACGAGTCACGCGAAGTGAAGGACTGGATGGTGAAACACCACGAGCGGCTCACCGCGCTGGAAAACGAGGAATTCAGCCGCAGCTACTCGCAGTTCAAGATCATGAAGACCACGGCCTGGGTGGTGGGTGGTTGCGCGTTCCTGTTAGGCGGGCTGAGTGTGACGAACACGATGATCCTCTCCGTCTTCGGGCGCATCAAGGATCTCGCCATCTCGCGCGTCTGTGGCTTTTCACGCGGGCAGGTGGCGCGGATGATTTTCGGCGAGTCACTCGTGGTTTCCGCCATCGGCACGCTTGCCGGCTGGGGGCTGAGTGCGGGCGGACTCTGGCTGTTGTCGAAAATCCCGCAGTTGCAGGGCTACGTCGAGCCGCATGTCGGCTGGCAGGAAGTGGCTGGTGCGGCGGGACTGGCGGTATTCACGGCGCTGGCGGGAGCGCTCTATCCGGCGTGGTACGCCGCAAACCTCAAACCTGCGGAGGCGCTGAGATTCGAATGATGAAAGGAGATGTCATGAAACAACAAGTGCTGGTGGAGAACGTGTGGAAAAGCTTCGACCGCGGGCGGATCGAGGTGCTCAAGGGCGTGACACTGACCGTGCCGAAAGGCCAGATCATCGCGCTCTGCGGCACGTCCGGCTGCGGGAAATCCACACTGCTCAACGTGATCTCCGGACTGGAAGAGGTGGACCGCGGGAACGTCCGTGTTTCCGGCTACGACGTGGTGAACGAATCCACTCGCATCGACCTCCTGCGCCACCACATCGGCTATGTCTTCCAGTTCCACCACCTGATGCCGGATCTGACACTGGCGGAAAACTGCCTCGTGCCATTGATCGCCACTGGCGGCCACCGCGCGGATGGCATGGCGCGTTTGCAGGAACTCGCGGCCGCCACCGGCGTGGAGCACCGCCTTGGCCAGCGGGTGCGCGAGCTCTCCGGCGGTGAACGCCAGCGCGGCGCGCTCGTCCGCTCGCTGATGAACGATCCGGAACTGTTGCTCTGCGACGAACCGACCGGCGCACTCGACGAGAAGAACCGCGAGAAGGTATTCGAACTTCTCCTGCAACTCGTCCGCGCACGCGGCAGGACGTTGGTGCTCGCAACACATGATCCGGAACTCGCCCGCCGCTGCGACCGCACGCTCAAGATGCGCGATGGCCGGATCGAAGGGGAAATGAACTGAGCCGTTGCGGCAATCACGAGCGCCGGCATGCGCGAGGGTGGCGGGCAACCGGCGCTCCTGACTTGATGGCCACAAAAGTACAACCGACAAGAATTGCACAACAGGTATTCGACTCCCACTTTCATATCATTGATCCACGATTCCCTCTGGTCATGAATCAAGGATACTTGCCGGATCCGTTCACATGTGACGACTGTCGCGGCAGGCTGGCAGGTAAAGGCGCATGCGCTCGTCGTTGCCACTAGAAACCATCGCAATGCGAAGCCACCCACGGAGATCCTTGCAAAGGCGGCCCCCTCGCTGTTAGCCTTCGCCCATGTACCGGAGCCTGGATCCCGCGCAGATCGTCCACACTGTCGGGCGGCTCAAGGAGCGTGTGGACGATCGCTTTCCGAAATCCAGCCTCTCGAAGGTGGCGGACGAGCTGAATCAGGTGGCCCTGCACGTGGTGGCACGCACCGAGAGCATCAGCAAGCCGCATCTTCCGCTGCGGGCGGGCATCACGCTCGTCATCATCGCCGTGCTGGGTTCGCTCGCGGCGGTGCTTTACAAGCTCCGACTCGCTCCCGGCGAATGGACGTGGATCACGGTGATCCAGGCATTTGAATCCGCCATCAACGACATCGTCTTTCTGAGCGCCGCGTTGTTTTTCCTGATCACGCTGGAAGTGCGCATCAAGCGCCGCCGCGCGCTCAAGGCGATCCATGAGCTCCGCTCGCTCGCCCACATCATCGACATGCACCAGCTCACCAAGGATCCTTACGTGCTGTTGGAAAAAGTCCCGCGCACCACGCGCTCGCCGGAGCGGAGTCTTTCCCACTATCAGCTCGCCCGCTATCTGGACTACTGCAGCGAGATGCTTTCGCTGATCGGCAAGCTGGCGGCGCTTCACGTCCAGCGCTTCGACGATCCCGGCGTGCTCGCCGCCGTCGATGGCATCGAGGACCTCACCAACGG
>CANBTO010000076.1 GCA_947372405.1 Verrucomicrobiaceae bacterium | reverse complement strand
TGGCACGGATCTCACCACGCAACTGGCTGGTTTGCTGCCCGCCGCGGGATACACCACGACGATCACACCATCCGACGCCGCTGGAAATGTCGGACCAACGACCAGCATGTTCTTTGCCACTCTAACAGCCACCGAGACCCTGCCAGCATCGCTGAAAACGTATTCGATCACCGATGTGAGCCTGGCCGGTGGCAATCCAGGTTTCGCAACCGGCGTGAATGCAGCAGGACAAGTGTCCGGCTACTCGATGGTTGGCCTCAGTGGCGCACACGCCTGGCGCTATACGAATGGCGCGGGCACAGTGGATCTCGGAACACTCGGTGGAACCGCTGCCCGCGCGCTCGGCGTCAACAATACGGGTAAGGTCACCGGCTACTCAACCGACGCCTCAGGCCTCACGCACGGTTTCATTTTCAGCGATGCGGATGGCCTGGTGGACATTGGCTCGATCTTCGCTCAACACATCAACACATCGGGACAAATCGCCGGCTTCTCCTCGACAGCGGGTGTTGATCAGGCGTTTCGTTTCTCAGCGCCAGCAACCCTGCTGGATCTCGGCACCATCCCCAATGCCGCGGCACCCGCAACCGCCGCTGCTTATGGCATCAATGACGCGGGTCGTGTGGTCGGTATCGGTTCATCGCCCAGTGGATTCAACCGCGCCTTCCGCACCAATGCCGATGGCTCGAACATGACGGAGCTCGGCACGCTCGGCGGCGATGAGAGCTGGGCTTATGCGATCAACACCGCGGGCGATGTCGCCGGCACATCTTCCTCGCAGAGCATCGACACCCATGCCTTCCTCTTCACCGACGCCGCAGGCATGACCGATCTAGGAACGCTTGGAGGTTATATCTCGACAGCCTTTGCACTCGACAACACGGGCACGGTCGTCGGCACCGCACAGGATTCCGCCAGCACGATGCGCGCCTTCGTGTGGTCGGCGCCGCTTGGCATGCATGACTTGAACGAACTCGTCCCCGTGAACTCCGGCTGGGTGCTCACCGAAGCACACGGCGTGAATGACAGCGGCGTGATCATCGGCAACGGCCTGCTCAACGGCCTGCCCAGGGCGTTCATGCTCACGCCTCATTCGGGCTCGGACACCACAGCACCCGTCGCCATTGCGAAGGCGGCAGACATCACTTCGATCACCGCCAGCGCGCATATCTTTCCCGTCACGTTCTGGGATGATGCGAGTTTGCAAAACGCGAGCATCGCCACAGGTGCCGTGCGCGTGACAGGACCCAACGGCTTCAATCAAGTCGCGACGTTTTATAACAAAACACCGGCCGCCGATGGAGTCAAAGCCGTGGCGAACTTCTATGTGCTGCCGCCTGATGCGGGAGCGGGCTATTGGAACGGCGCGACCAACGGCGTTTACACCATCACGGTCGAACCCAATGTCGTGCGCGATGTCGCAGGAAATTTCATGCCGGGCGAAGTGATCGGAACCTTTACCGTAACGACGGAAACCAAGCCGGTCATCAGCATCGGGCCCAACGTCGTCCTCACCATGGCCACGCCAGCGACCTTCACGCTCAACGCGCTGAGTTCCTATCCATCAGCGGCGGCGGATGTGTTCCATTTCACAATCGACTGGAAAAGCGACGGCACCGATGTGCAAACTATCACCGGTCCGTCCGGCACGACGGTCACCCATACCTTCAGCTCCACTGGCCAGTTCACCATCAAGCTTGCGGCGACCGATGTGCATGGCGTCACAAGCGATGACTTGATGTTCACGATTGCCGTCGGGAATCCAGCCTTCCCGCAATCATGGTCCGCCGCTCCATTGCTCGCCGGGCCGCGCAAACTCGCCATCGGCCTGAACACCAACGGCACGCTGCTCTGCCTCGGCGGCCTGCCCGTGAAAGGCAATCACGACCTTGTCGACGCGCTCGCTCCCGGCGCGACCGCCTTTATTGACGCAGCGCCTCTAACAAACGCAACCATCGGCCTCGGCGCGGGAATTGATTCACTCAACCGCGTCATTGTGTTCGGCGGCATTGAACCCAATGCCACCGTGCCAAACGTGAACGGCTACGTTTACACGACGGTTGGCGGTGTTGGCGCCGCCATCGCTGCGAAGAGCATCGCGGTCCACGATTTCGCCTTCGCGACCGACGAACTTCATCGGCTTTACTCCATCGGCGGTGCGACCGGCGCTGGCTCCAGCAGCGGCACGGCGAACGTCGAGCGTTACGACGCCACCACCAATGCATGGACCCCGCTTGCGCCCTTGCCCGAGGCACGCGTCAGCGCCACGGCGACCTACGACGGACACGGCCACATCATCGTCATCGGCGGCATCGAACCAAGCACCGGCATTCTAACCGCCAGCGTCTTTTCCTATGACATCGCCAGCGACGCGTGGACCTCGCTTGGCAGCGTGCCGAATGGTGCCAGCCTGGGTCGTGTCGCCGCGCTCGGTGCGGATGGACTCGTCTATCTGATCGGCGGGTTGAACAGCGCGGCCGTGCTCGTTTTCGATAGCGTCGCCGATTCCTGGTATTCCGCTCCGGCCCTTTCCACACCGCGTGCCACGCCTGCGGTCGCGCTCGGTGACGATGGTTTCCTCTACCTGATGGGCGGCGACAATCCAGCCACCAGCAACAACGCATTTGACACCGTTGAAAAGATCGACACCGGCAGCACCATCGCACCGCAGATCATCTCCTTCGCACCTTATGCCGCGAGTTTGCAAGTCGGCTCCACCTTCAGCTACAAGGCCATCGCACTCGGAAATCCACGCCCCGTGATCTCACTTGCCACCGCACCGGCGGGCATGACGCTCGATGCCACCACCGGATTGATCGCCTGGACTCCGGCGGCCAATCAAACCGGTAGCCATCAAGTCACCGTCCGCGCGACCAGCACCGCAGGCGTCGCCGAACAAACATTCGGCATCGCGGTCACACCCGTCCCGACCGACACGATCAAACCCGTCGCGCCTGTTAGCATTTCGCTCACCTCGCGTTCGGCTACGAGCGTCACCCTCACCTGGCCCGCCGGTTCGGACGATGTGGGCGTCGTCGGATACAATCTCTACGGTCTCTTCCGCGGCTCGCGCTCGTCACACATCGGGCTCGTCGCCACCGGCATCACCGCCCGTTCCTACATCGCGCACACATTGACCACCGCCTATTACGTCGCGGCCGTAGATGCCGCAGGAAACATCTCCCCGCTCTCCCCGGGTGTCTTCGCCTCAGTGCTCACGTTGCCCGTCATCACGCACACCAACTTCGCTGAATCCAACACCGTCATCGTTGGCAATTCATTCCTCTACACGCTCAGCGCCTCGGCCAATCCCGGCCCGCCGGTGTTCAGCACTTATACAGGCCCGGAGGGTCTAACGGTTTCCCGCACCGGCGGCGCGGATCCGCTCAAGGACTATGCCGTCGTGCAGTGGCAACCCACCGCCGCACAAGTGGGTGTGAACACCTTCACCGTTTACGCCACCAACCCCAACACCACCGGCGGCAGCGCCACTTTCACCGTCACTGTTCTGCCCAACGGAACCGACACCGTGATGCCCACGCCCGTCGCACAGATGACCGCCAGCGACATCTCGTTCGACCATTGCACGCTCACCTGGACAGCCGCCGGCGACAACATCGGCGTCACCAACTATCACATCGTCGCCACCCACATCGCCTTACCCGGCGTCCAGAATCACGTGGTCACTCTCGACATTCCCGGCACCAGCCTGACCACACCGCTCAACGGCCTGCTCGCGGCCTCAGGCTACAACGTCAGCATCACCCCCTCGGACGCCGCCGGAAACATCGGCCCCACGACGAGCACCCTCGTTTTCTCGACACTCACCCAGCCGCTCGTCAACTTCCACATGTCCCCCGGCGTCGCCCATGGCACCATCTCGCTGGATTGGGAAACCTCCGGCTCGGACTGGCTGTTCACCGTGGAATACAACGACACCCTCTCACCCGCCAACTGGAAGCCAGTCGTCCCGGCATCCCAATGGCCAAGCGCGATCACCCATTTCGTCGTCACCCAAGCGCCGGGCGTCCCCTCAAGATTCTTCCGCGTCAGGGCGGATCCGGCGAAGCCATGACCCTCCGCATCCGCTTGGCAGGTGCGGGCTCCGGTCGCTCAAAATGCGCGGATTTCCAGAATTTTCTCGTCCTCGCGCCCGGGACTCCCCCACCCTCCCGCCGCCATGCTCAAGGCCGGAATCGTAGGACTGCCAAACGTCGGGAAATCGACCCTCTTCAATGCTGTGACCCGCACCCGGAAAGCGGAGGCGGCGAACTATCCATTCTGCACGATTGATCCGAACGTCGGCATCGTCACCGTGCCGGACACGCGGCTCGCCGTGCTTTCCAAGATCTCCGGCTCCCACAAGCTGGTGCCCACGGCCATCGAATTCGTGGACATCGCCGGACTCGTCAAAGGTGCCTCAGAAGGTGCCGGCCTCGGCAACCAGTTCCTCGCCAACATCCGTGAGACCGACGCCATCGTCCAGGTCGTCCGTTGTTTCGAAAACGACGACATCATCCACGAACTCGGCACCGTCGATCCCATCCGCGACATCGAGATCATCAACGCCGAACTCATCCTCGCCGACATGGCGGCGCTCGAAAAACGCCGCTACACCCGCGAGAAGAAGGCCAAGGGTGGCGACAAAGAGGCGAAGAAGGAGGTCGAGCTCATCGACATCATCATGCCGCATCTCGATCAGGGAAAACCGGCGCTCACGCTGGATTTCAGCGAGGAGGACAAGCTCGTCGTGAAGGACTTTTTCCTGCTCTCCTCCAAACGCACCATCTATGCCTGCAACGTCGCCGAGGACGAACTCGCCGGTGCCACCGAAGACCCGGACACCCATCCGCAGGTCGCGCGCGTCCGCAAGTTCGCAGCAGAGCACAGCGGCTCGGAGGCCGTGGTCATTTCCGCCCGCATTGAGGAGGAACTCAGCGAGCTTTCACCCGAGGAATCCGCCGAGTTTCTCAAGGACATGGGCGTGAACGATTCCGGCGTCTCCGCCCTGATTCGCGCCGTCTATCACCTGCTAGGCCTGCGCACCTACCTCACCACCGGCGTGCAGGAAACCCGCGCCTGGACTATCCACGAAGGCGACAAGGCCCCTGCCGCAGCAGGCGTGATCCACTCGGATTTCGAACGCGGATTCATCGCCGCGGAAGTCGTGCATTACGACGACCTCGTTGCCCTCGGCTCCAAGAACGCCGCCAAGGAGGCGGGCAAGCTCCGCATCGAAGGCAAGGAATACGTCGTGAAGGACGGCGACGTCATCGAGTTCCGCTTCAATGTGAGCAAGTGAGCCGGCTGCCCCGGGCTTGCAGAAGCCCTGGCGACATGTTACGAATTCGCTGTCAGCCGACACTTATCCGCACTCTTGCCAACTGGAAGAACATCGCGGCCAGACAAGCTGGTCACAATTCCCTGATCGAGTGACTTCATGAGCGAAGAGCAGCATCCCCTCAAAAAACCGTTCCCGAAGGAAAAGGAGAGGGAAAAGCTGTCGATCTTCCAGCTCTTCCTGCTGGTGCTCTCGGTTTATGTGCTCGGAGCACTCTTCGTGCAGTCGATGTTCACGATCTCTCCCGAGATGAGCGGGATGCTGGACAACATCGACTTCTTCATCTGCCTGATCTTCCTCTCGGACTTCTTCTACCGCCTTTATCATGCGAAGTCGAAGCTCAGGTTCCTGCGCTGGGGCTGGATTGACTTCATTTCGAGCATCCCGATGCTCAATATCTTCCGGACGGGCAACATGTTCCGCATCGTCCGTGTGCTGCGGCTTCTGCGTGCCTTCCGGTCCATCAAGATCCTCCTCAAATACCTGATGAGGAACCGCGGCAAGAACACCTTCGTCACCGTGGCCGCGGTTTCCTGTCTGATCACGATGAGCGCCGCCATCCTCATCCTCAACGTCGAAAAGGAAGACTCGAACGCCAACATCAAGACTCCGTCGGACGCGTTGTGGTGGTCGATTGTGACGATCACCACCGTCGGGTATGGGGATCGCTATCCGGTCACGGATACGGGGCGGATCATCGCCGCCGTCCTGATGACTGCGGGTGTCGGACTCTTCGGTACTTTCACCGGTTTCGTGGCCAGTATGTTCGTCGAGCCGGACATCGAGCAGGAAAAGACGGAAATCAACCGGCTCGTCAGGGAAATCCGCGCATTGCGCCGCAAGGTGAATTCACTCGAACAAGTGGTCACCGGCCGAAAGAAGAAGGCTCAGGCCGCACATGCCGCCAATAACGACAAGCAAGGTCAGGAGCCTAACGAAAAAGGCAGGGGGCAGGGCCAAGGCCCGAAGAAATCCGAAGGGCAATAAAACGTCAGCCCGGATAATCCCCTGAAATGTATCCCTGCAACTGCAGGATCGTGTGGCGCTGGGAGTACATCACCCAGCTCACCACGTCGCCGATGGAAATCAGACCGACCAGACGGCCGTCATCAACCACGGGCAGATGCCGGATGCGGTTGCCCGTCATCAATTGCATGCACTTCTCGATGCCATCCTTGCGTCGCACCGTGATCGCCGGGCGGCTCAGGATCTCGCTCACCAGCGTGTCCCGCGAAGTACGGCCCTGGAGCACCACTTTCCGGCTGTAATCCCGCTCCGATAGCACACCGACCACTTCGCCGTTCTCCACGGCGACAAGCGCGCCGATGTTCTTTTCCCCCATCAGGCCGATGGCTTCGTAGACGCTGCTCTGCGGACTGGTTGTCCAAACCTCGCCGCCCTTGCTCTGCAATATGTCCCTGACTGTTCCGTGAATTTCCATGGGGTTACTCCTTCTGAGATTCGTAGAACCTGAACGTTTCCAAATCACGCGTCAAGGACGCAGCGAAAAGGATTTCAGTTCCCCCTTATTCCTTGCCGGTCCGGGGTGCGACGTGGCTTGATCGGCGGCGTGAAAACCTATCTCGACTTGATGCGTGACGTAATGGCCAACGGCGAGCGGCGCTCGGACCGCACGGGCACGGGAACCATCTCGGTGTTCGGCAGGCAGACGCGCTATGACCTCCGCGAGGGCTTTCCCGTGCTGACGACCAAGAAACTGCACCTCCGCTCCATCATCCACGAGTTGCTGTGGTTCCTGCGCGGGGAAACGAACACCCGCTACCTCAAGGAAAACGGCGTCACCATCTGGGACGAGTGGGCGGACGAGGAGGGCGAACTGGGCCCGGTCTACGGCAAACAATGGCGCTCCTGGCCTACACCGGAGGGCCGCACGATCGACCAGATCCACCTGCTCATCGACGGGCTGCTTGGCAATCCGTCTTCCCGACGCCACATCGTTTCCGCATGGAACGTCGGCCAGATCCACCAAATGGCGCTGCCTCCATGCCACCTGTTGTTCCAGTTCTATGTGCACGAGGCCCCGGCGGGTGGCCGTCCCGGCCTTTCATGCCAGCTCTATCAGCGCAGCGCGGACCTATTCCTCGGCGTCCCGTTCAACATCGCCTCCTATGCGCTTCTAACAAAACTGGTGGCCCACGTCTGTGATTATGAGGCCCGCGATTTCGTCCATACCTTCGGCGACGTACACCTCTACGCGAACCATCTCGAACAGGCGGAACTCCAGCTCTCACGCGAGCCGAAAGCCCTGCCCAAGCTTTGGCTGAACCCGATCGTCCGCGACATCGACGCCTTCACCATCGATGACATCCGGCTTGAGGACTACGACCCGCACCCGCACATCAAGGCACCGGTGGCGGTCTGAAACGCCATGCGGGAATTACTGCTCAACGAGGAGATCCACTCACGGGTGATCCGTGGGCTGGTGCCGGAGGCGCGGCGTTTCCTGTGGATCGTAACGGCGGACATCAAGGATCTCCATGTCGCGCGCGGCAGGCGGGCGGTGCCGTTTCTAACGGTTCTGTCGGAGCTGGTGGAATCCGGCGTCGCGGTCCGACTGATCCACGCCAAGGAACCCGGGCCGCGGTTCCGGGCGGACTTCGACAAGCACCCGGCACTCATCCACAGCGAGCTCTTCGAACGCGTGCTCTGCCCGCGCGTTCACACCAAGGCGGTGATCGTGGACGGCAAAAAAGCCTTCGTCGGCTCGCCCAACCTCACGGGTGCCGGCATGGGCGCGAAACACGCGGACAAACGGAATTTCGAGGCAGGCTTTCTAACCGACGAGCCGGAGGATCTGAAAAAACTCGTCGAGTGGGTGGACGGCCTGTTTATCGGCGACTTCTGCGGCCGCTGCCGTCTGCGCGACCGCTGCCCGGATCCGCTGGATCACGAATGAGAGCCCATTGGCGGCTATCAAGCCAGCGAGGAAGAAAGCGGCGTGGGCACCGCGATCACCTGCATGCCGGCACGTTGCGCGGAAAGGATGCCTGCGGGAGCGTCGTCGAGCGCCAGACATTTGGATGGCACCACACCTAACAAACGAGCAGCCTTGAGGAAAATATCGGGAGCGGGTTTACCCTCCGTCACATCGTCCGCGGTGACCACTTCGTCAAACCAGTCGGAAACGCCGAGGATGGAGAGCGTCTTTTCCACCACCATGCGGGAGCCTCCGCTGGCGATGGCCATCGGGATCCTGCCGCGCAGGGAATCCGCGAAGGCGGCCACCTCGTCGATCAGAGTGAGCGAGCCGAGACGCTTGAGGAAGGCCTCGCGTTTCGCGAAGGCCACGGTCTCTGGATCAAGGCGGAGATCATACTCGTCGTTGAGTTCCACGACAATGTCGCGGGTCGGACGGCCACCCATGGCCATGAAGACGTCCTCCTTGAAGACTCCGCCGGCTCCGTAGAGCGCCAGAGCCTCGCACCATGCCTCGAAATGCGCGGGCATGGAATCGACAAGCGTGCCGTCGCAATCGAAAACCACGGCATCAAAGCCGCCCGCCGGGAATGAGAAAGGACCGATACTCGCCATTGCGGCGGAGGGCTTAGAGGCAGTCCCCGCAAATGGCAAGCGCGGTCCTGTGAAAAATGGCCGTTTGGTTACATTTCGACTGATTTCCGAGTCCGCCGCTCTGATTCCCGTATGGATATCGCACCGCCGCGTCACGGGTAGGTGTGTCAGACGCATGCACCAAGGGATAGTTTCCGGCCTGTCATTTTCCGTCCGGCTGGGCGGCCACCGCGTCATGGAACTGGATCAGGTCGTGAATGTCCACCCGCCGTGGCGGCGTTGCAGACTCCTGGGTCTTGATCATGGCGATCAACTCCTCAGCGGACTTCCAGGTTTTCCCCGGCCCTATGCTGACTTCCAATCCAACACGGACTTCGCCCTTGAAGTTTGCGATCTCCCACGCCACACCGCTCTCGATCCTGGCAGCCGTGTCACGTTCGTAAGCCATCAGCGAGATGCCGGAAAGCGACTTTCCGAGATCCGCAAACCAGGCATCCCGCTCCGCAACAGACGCCCATCCAACAGGCTTGCCGATCTGGTCGAACCATACCGGCAGATCGGCGAAAACCGGGATCTTTCTGGCACCATGCCCGTCGAGATAGGCGCGCACTTCGCGCAAGGTGTCACGGAATTGGAAAAGCAGGATTTTGCGCGCTTCCGGAGTCATGGTTTTCCATCCGGGCAGACCATGCGGTTCGATGTCGAGATGCACACCGTCAAACCGTTGCTGCGGTTTGCCAACCGCGCCGTTGAACTGGATCAACTCGCGTTGAAGATGTACTCCCAGCAAATTGGAGCGATTCTTTGGATCGATCCAGGTGTTCTCGGACAACAACAATTGCGATGTCTTGCCAGCGGCATGAACCCGCTCGTTCCATGCACGGATCTTCTCCGGCTTCGACCATGTCTGCTTGTTGAAACACGTATAGACGGTGTCGATCTCCCAAGCGCTCAAAAACCGCAACAACTCCGCTTCTTTGGCAGGATTCCCGATGACCTGCGCACTGCCCCATGGATGATCAGGAGAAGTCCACCACCAGATTCCGCGCGACGGTGCGGCGGCAAGAGGCAAGGCAAAGACCAGCAACACGACCGTCAGGACAGCTCCCTTCATCCATCCATGAAATCTGCAATGCTCCGATGGCAAGCTGGGAACGCGATGCGGGATTTTCATTCTCATCGAAGTCATGTTAGATTCGATTCCTTGGTGTCAGCCCCCTATGTGTTGGTCGAACCGTCAGATTCACACCACCCGATCGCAGTAGTTTCCTGCCGGGATGATTTTGATTTCCGCACCCGGATTCCTCACCTCCACATCGCCTTGAATGACGACGCCGGATTCGAAACGGACCGGGCCGCTGACTGTGAGCGATGCACAGCCGATCAGGCTGGGGACGCCGAGATTTTCGATTGAATCGACGAGTTTGTATTCGTCCGAAAGCTGGATGACGGGCGGTTTGCCATGGCGCGATGCGTGCAGGCGGACCTGGCCGTTTTCGAGAACCTCGTAGGCGTCCGAGCGCAGGGCCAACAGATCGCCGGTGGTTTTCACGGGGGCGAAGCGGCTGCGCGGCACGTCGATGGCGGCGGAGCCTTCGAAACACTCGATGGCCGCGCCCATGGCGATTTCGAGCTGGATGACGGCGGTGGATTTCTTGTCGCGCGGATCAACGGTCTTGTTGTTGCGGATCATCGGCAGCGGCAGCACGCCTAAGTCAGCGGCGAGCTGTTCCTTGAGCAGATCGAGACGCAGCCAGAGGCTGTTGGTGTTAAAGTAGCGGTGGCGGTCGATGTCCTGGAACAAGTCGAGATCGGCATCCGGGCATTGGGCGACTTCGCGCAGCAACAAACGGCCGTCGGCCTTGCGTTTCGCGAGATGGCCGCCCTTGCGGTCCGCGGCGGTGCGGCGGGTGCATTCCATCAGGAACGGCGCGCCGGAATCCGCGAAGTGGCGGAGGATGACGGGATCGAGGATGGCACCGAGGTTGTCCGAGTTGGAAACGAAGGCATATCTAACACCTTCGGCCAGCAGGCGGTCCAGCCAGCCACTGCCGACGAGCGCCGGATAGAGATCGCCGTGGCCGGGCGGGCACCATTCAAGCTCGGGATCGGCGGGCCAGATGACCGGTTCGAGCGTCACTGCGTCGATCTTCGGGATCTGGTTCTGCATCAACTCGACTTCGCTGGCATCGGCGAGGCCTTCCGAGCGATAGCGTTCGAGATGGCCGAGCGTGTCCTCGCTGGTGCTGAAGCTGTTCATCAGCAGCAATCTAACGGGAGCGCCGCTGGTTTTCCGCAGGTCGAGGATCTGGCGGACCATCAGGTCGAGGAAATTGACGCCATCGCGCACAGCGAGCAGGCTTTTAGGCCCTTGCAGGCCCATGCTGGTGCCGAGGCCGCCGTTGAGTTTGATGACCACGGCCTGGGCCAGCAACGCGGCGTCGGCGGGAGCGGACGACAGGCTTTCGAGCGAGGCGAGGTTGTCGGCTGGCGCGATGGCTTCCTCGGGGATCATTCCGGTTTCATTGCGGAGCAAGGCCTCGTAGTTCCGGCGGAAGGCGCGGATCGCGGCGTCTCCCATACCGGCGGCGGTCATCTTTTGTTCGAAAGCGGCGAAATTTCCCATTGAGGTGTGGTTTGTTGGTGGCCGGAGATTGTCGCCGGAGGCATGACGGGTCACGCGGAAAATCTTCCGCTTGGCTCCGGCCCGGGCTCTATCCATCCTCTTCCCATGACCCGCTTTCGCCCGTGCATCGACCTCCATCAGGGAAAGGTGAAACAAATCGTCGGCGGCAGCCTGCGCGAAGACGGCGCGGGACCGGTGGAGAACTTTGTTTCGGATAAAGCAGCGGGTTGGTTTGCGAAAACCTTCAGGTCCGACCAACTCACCGGCGGGCACGTCATCAAGCTCGGACCGGGAAATGACGTGGCCGCACGCGAGGCGCTGGCCGCCTGGCCGGGCGGCTTGCAGATCGGAGGCGGAATCTCCGCGGCGAACGCGAAGGAATGGCTGGATGCCGGGGCGAGCCACGTGATCGTCACTTCGGCATTGTTCGACGCGGATGGAAAATTTCTAGCAGACACGTTGGACTCGCTAGTGAAGGCCATCGGCGCGGACAAGTTGGTCATCGATCTCTCCTGCCGCCGCACGACCAATGGTTGGACGGTGGCGATGAACCGCTGGCAGACACTCACGGACATGGATGTCACCCACGCCACGCTCGACCGTCTGGCACCGTTTTGCGCCGAGTTTCTCATCCACGCGGCGGACGTGGAAGGCCTGTGCCGGGGGATCGATGCGGATCTCGTTTCGCTGTTAGGTTCGTGGGGGAAAATCCCGGTCACCTACGCCGGCGGCGCGGCGACGATGGACGACGTGTTACTGGTCGAAAGCGCGGGGCAAGGGAAAGTGGACGTCACCGTGGGCAGCGCGCTGGACCTTTTCGGCGGCACGGGCCTTAGTTACCGCGATCTGGTGGCATGGAACCGGCGTTCTGACTGTCTTTGAGGGAAAGCGGTTGCAGGTTGCAGCGGCACTGTCTTTAATCCTCCGCCGTGCCCCACTTGGACATGCCAGATTACACCGATGGAATGGTGAACAACCGCGATTTCCTGCGGTCGGTGTTTCATTCGATGCTCCGCGCCAGAATCTTGGAAAACAAGCTCTCCAGCCTCTACAAGGCGGGGAAAATCGTCGGTGGAGTGTATCTCGGCCGCGGCCAGGAAGCGGTGAGCGCCACGCTCGGCACCTCTTTGATCCAGGGCAAAGACTTCTTCGCCCCGCTGATCCGGGATCAGGCGGGACGCACGGCTTTCGGCGAACCGTTGCTCGACTGCACTCGCACTTACCTCGGCTCCGCCAAAGGCCCGATGCGCGGACGCGACGGCAACATCCACCGCGGGCGGCCTGAAATGGGCATGCCGGCGATGATTTCCCATCTCGGCGCGCAGGTCCCGGTGGTGGCGGGCATGCTTTTCGCCAAACGCCTGCAAGGCACGCTCGAAGGCCGGGTCGGCGCGACCTGCATCGGCGACGGAGCGTCCTCGACCGGCGCGTTTCACGAGGGACTCAATCTTGCGGCCGTCGAAAAGCTGCCGCTGGTGCTCGTCATCGGCAACAACCAGTTCGCCTACTCCACGCCGAACCACCGGCAGTTCGTCTGCACCGACCTCGTCGAAAAAGCCCGTGGCTACGGCATCGGCGGCTTCGCGGTGGATGGCACGGATTTGCTGGCCTGTGCCTCCGTGATCACCGAGGCGGTCCGCCGCGCCCGCGAAGGCCAAGGGCCGCAGATGGTGGTGGCTAGGCTACTCAGGCTCTCCGGACACGGTGAGCATGATGACGGTTCCTATGTTCCGGAAGAAATTCGCAAGGGGCACTATGGACGGGACTGCATCGAGGTGGCCATGCGCCAACTCGTGGAAAACGGCATCGCCACCGTGGATGAGATTCTCGCATGGCAGGACCAGTTTGCAGATGAGGTGCAGCGCGCCGTCGCCCAAGCCCAGCAGGAGTCGCCGCCGGATCCCTACCACGAGGACTGGACGGCACTCGCCACCAAATTTCCCCTGCCCTACTCCCAACCCGCCGCCCAGCCTGTTTTCCCG
>CANBTO010000075.1 GCA_947372405.1 Verrucomicrobiaceae bacterium | reverse complement strand
AGGGCCGGTTCCGCGGAACTGCATCATCAGGAACAATGTGTTCCGGAATACGCACGGGTTGCCGATTGTTATTGGAGCCAAGCGGGTGTCGAATCCCGACGCCTACGCGAAGAACATCCGCGTCACCGGCAACAGCATCGAAGGTCCCGTCCTGCCGCTCATCCAGGCGTTTGCCGTGAGCGGGCTGACGATTTCCAGTAACAAACTTTCGGTTGCTGCCGCGGCGACGGACGCCGAACTGTTGTCTTTGAAGAACAGCGTGAATGAAACCATTTCCGGCAATTCAAGGCAGTAACGCAAACACATGAATTTTATGAAAAAAATCACAATCGTCTGGCGCGCCGCGCTGCTGCTCATGCCGTCGCACTTGCTGCTGGCGGCGGATGCGAAACCCAACATCGTTCTCATCCTCGCCGACGACCTTGGCGCGCATGACGTGGGCTGCTTCGGCAGTACCTATCACCAAACGCCTCACATCGATGCGCTCGCCAGGCGTGGTGTGAAATTCACGCAAGCCTATGCGGCCAGTCCGCTGTGTTCGCCCACGCGCAGCAGCATCCTGGCAGGCGTGTATCCCGCGCGCTCGGGCATCACCGCGCCGGTCTGTCATGAACCTCAGATCCGCTTGGAGAAATCCCTGTCCAAGCCGAGTCCGGCGATGCGTGCGGTCAACGCGGAAAGTCTCACCCGGCTCAAGCCGGAATACTTCACGCTCGCCGAATCACTGCACGAGGCCGGCTATGCGACCGCGCATTTCGGCAAATGGCACCTGGGTTACGACATCTCTCCGAACGATCACTACGAGCCGAAGGACCAGGGATTCGATCTGGATTTCCCTCATACCCCAGGCATCCCCGGGCCTGGCGGCGGATACCTTGCGCCTTGGAAATTCATCAAGGACAAGAGCGTCACCGGCAAGCCCGGAGAACACATCGAGAACCGCATGTCGGAAGAGGCGGCCAAGTTCATCCGCACGCACAAAGACAAGCCGTTCTTCGTGAATTACTGGGCTTATTCGGTGCATTCGCCGTGGAATGCGCGACTCGACTACATCAGCGAGTTTCAGAAGACCGCAGATCCGAAGAATCCGCAGCACAATCCACTCTACGCCGCGATGGTGCATAGTCTCGACGATGGCGTGGGCAATTTGCTCAAGGCGATTGACGATGCCGGCGTGGCCGACAACACCATCATCCTCTTTTTCTCCGACAACGGCGGCTGGGCCTATCCGCCGAAGACGACCGATCCCGAGGGATTCGCCGACATGCCCGCCACGAGCAACCTCCCGCAACGCAGCGGCAAGGCATCGCTTTACGATGGTGGCACTCGCGAGCCTTGCATCATCGTTTGGCCGGGAAAAACCAAGCCCGGCACCACGAACGACTCGTTGTTCCAGAGCACGGACATTTATCCGACGCTGCTGGCGATGTGCGGGATCAAGCCGCATGCGGACGTGAAGCTAGACGGCTTCGACCAGTCCCGCACGCTGTTAGGCGAACCTTCGGCGCGCGACCGTGTCTTCTGCCATTTCCCGCACGGCACGCCGGGCCAGGCCGAGCACATCCCGGGCTTCCTGCCCGGCACCTATGTACGCAAAGGCGACTGGAAGCTCATCCGGTTTTTCGCCGACAACGACGACGGCAGCGACCGTTTCGAACTCTATGACGTCAGACATGACGAGGGTGAGTCGAAAAATCTCGCCTCCGAAAAACCGGAGCTCGTCAGCGAGTTGAACGGACTGATCACTGGTTTTCTCAAAGACACCGAAGCCGTCGTGCCTGTTCGCAATCCGAAATTCAACAGCGCGGCCGCCTCGGAGCCAGGGCCGAAAGGAAAAGGCAAACCCGGCAAGGCGAACGATGCGGAGTTTCCCGGTCTGGAGGGTTTGAAAGCACGCGGCTTCACTTATCTGACGAAGGACGGCATCGTGACCATCACCCCGACGAACAACGCGCCCTTTCTCGGCATCGGCAGCGCGGTGAGCGGTCCCGCGACGTTCAAATTTCGCGCCCGCTGCGCGAAGAATGGCGAGGCGAAAGTCGAATGGCTGAAACCCGGTGCCGACAAAAATGACGTGAATGCGCCGTCCGTCAACTACACGCTCAACGGCGGCGACTGGCAGGAATTGAGTCTGAATATCCCGGCAACGGGCTCACTTGGCATCGTGCGCCTTTACCTCCCCGCGACGTCGGGGACGGTGGAAATCGACTGGATCGAAATCAAGGGCACAGGCGCGAAGAAGCGCTGGGATTTTTGAAACCGAAGCTGGAATCTTTTTCCAAGCCGTGTAACGAGTGTCGTTGCAAAGCGCGTATTTTGGAAATCAGCCAAAAAGTCCGAGTCAAACTTCGGATTTCGGGGTGAATCATCCTTATTGCATCTGCCGACAACATCATGACCGCATTCCCGATAGACTCCCGAAAGTTGAGGAGGATCATGACATTGGCATATTCGCTGAGCGCTTCCTGTGCTGTGATGGCGGAGCCACCGCAAAACGATCCCGTCGCTGGCCGTGACCAGCCGACGACGATCGCCGAGCCAGAACGGCTGATGCCGGATCAGACGGAGACGCCGCGAATGAAGGCGTGGTGCGATCTGCACTATGGCCTGTTCATTCATTTCGGTATGAATACCTTCGGCGAGGGTGAACATCCCGGGGCGCTGCCTGTCAGTGCCTATCAACCGGTCAAACTTGATGTGGATTCATGGGTGCGCGTTGCGAGGGATGCGGGTATGAAATACGCGGTGCTCACTGCCAAGCATGATAGCGGATTCTGCTTGTGGGACAGCAAGGCGCCCTGGAACGGCAAGGAGTTTGATTATGACGTCGCGACGTCGGACTATAAAACCGACGTCGTCCGGGCGTTCATGGATGCCTGTAAAAAATACTCCATGGTTCCCGGGCTCTATTACGGCCTGCGCGACGCAAATACTGGACAAGGCCGGGGCAAGCCGATGCGGAAGGATTATTTCAATCTGGTGAAAGCGCATCTCACCGAACTTACCACCCGTTATCCGGAATGCCACTACTACTGGATTGACAATCCCGACTCATCCGATGCGGAACAAGCGGCGGCGCTCTATGAACTGCTCCGGCGGGCAGACCCGCGCAACATCGTCCAGTTCAACGCACATCTGGCCTGTCCTTGGACGAAACCCACCAGCGAGGATGCTTCCGCGCAAAATCCGGGAGCCAGTGTGTTTGAGAAATCCCGGGGACATGGATTTCCGACCGATGTGATCGGTTCCGAGAACCGGTTGCCGCAGACTCCCGTCGCCAAGAACCAAAGATGGAATGGCCGTCAATATTTTGTCGGATACGAGCATTGTGCCATGCTTGGTGGATCATGGTTCAATTCCCGAAAGGTCCCGAATTCCACGCAAGGAACGTTCAGTCTCTATCAAAAGGTCAGGAAACTCGGCGGCAACCTGTTGCTGGATATCGGCCCTGACCGGCAGGGACAAATCGATGAGCGGTATGCGAAGCTGCTTTTGGAACTGAAGGCCCGGATTGAACCGTTCGAGGCCTCTTTGGCCAAGGGTGATCCATGACAACGAATTTCTTGCTGGCCATTGATTGTTATACAAGGAATCCAGACCCAACTATCAGAACATATCGTCCATGAACCGGAAAACCGCCACCATCACCCTTTTGCTCTGTCTTCTCGCACCAGTACTCCACGCGGCGGATAAACCCAACATCATCTACATCCTTTGCGACGACCTCGGCTATGGCGATGTCCATTGTCTCGGTGGCGAGCGCAGCAAGATCCCCACGCCCAACCTTGACCGGTTGGCCGGGCAGGGGATGGCCTTCACGGAGGCGCATTCCAGTTCCGCGGTCTGCACTCCGACCCGCTATGGCATCCTTACCGGCCGCTACAACTGGCGGACACATCTTCAAAAAGGCGTGTTGGGTGGATACAGCCCGCCGCTCATCGACAAGCAGCGACTCACGGTGCCTGCCTTGCTGAAGCAGAACGGCTATGCGACGGCCTGCATCGGGAAATGGCACCTCGGCATGGATATTTCCGAGAAGGATCCAGCGGCGGCAGTTGGCAATGGTCCGACGACACGCGGTTTCGATTCATATTTTGGCATCAGCGCCTCCCTCGACATGCCGCCGTTCGCTTTTATTGAGAACGACAGGTTCACGGAAGCGCCCACGGTTCAAAAGAAGTGGGGACGCACGGGTCCCGCCGCACCTGGCTTTGATGCAGCGGACGTATTGCCGACACTGGCGCGCAAGGCGGCGGAATACATCACGACACGTTCCAAGGAACCAACGCCGTTTTTCCTTTACCTGCCGCTCACCGCGCCGCACACGCCGATTTTACCGACCAAGGAGTGGCAGGGCAAAAGCGGTCTCAACGCCTATGGCGACTTCGTGATGGAGACCGACTGGGCTGTCGGTGAAGTGCTCGCGGCGATCGACAGAGCGGGCATCGGAAACAACACTCTGGTCATGTTTACCAGTGACAACGGTTGTTCGCCTGCCGCCAAGGTCGATGAACTCGAGAGCAAAGGGCATTTCCCGAGCGAACTGCGCCGTGGATATAAGGCGGACATCTGGGACGGAGGCCACCACATTCCGTTCATCGTGCGCTGGCCGGACAAGATCAAGGCCGGCGGCCGCACCGATCAAATCATCTGCCTCACCGACCTGATGGCCACCTCTGCGGAGATCGTCGGTGCCAAATTGCCGGACGGCGCGGGCGAGGACAGCGTCAGCATCCTGCCGGTGTTGTTAGGGACTGCAACCGGGCCGGTTCGCGAAGCGGTGGTGCATCATTCGATCAGGGGAAACTTCGCCATCCGCCAGGGCCGGTGGAAACTGGAACTCTGTGCCGACTCCGGTGGCTGGGGTAAGGGCGCGGTCAAAGACGCGCCCGGCCAGCTTTACGACATGAGCAAGGATGTCGGCGAGCAGAAGAATGAATACAACGAGCACCCGGAAATCGTCTCACAACTCACGAAGTTGCTCGAGAAATACGTGGCGGAAGGCCGCAGCACTTCCGGCTCCTCCTCGCAGAACGATGGGCCGGTGGATGTGGGTAGGAAAAATGCTCCCAAGGGCAGGAAGAAATGAAAACAATCGCACGAATGACGATATGCGGATGGCTGTTGGCGGGTGTCACTGCTGTGCACGGCGGCGTCTTCAACGTTCGCGATTACGGAGCGGTGGGTGACGACCGGACTGACAACACCGAAGCGTTCTCGAAATGTATCGCCGCACTCGTCGCGGACGGGGGCGGCCGGATGTTTCTGCCGGATGGCGTTTATCGCGGACGTATCACGATTCCCCCGGTATCGAAACCCGCCCCGAGTTGGATCACCGTGGAAATCGTCGGCGAAAGCGAACCGGCACCGGTATTCGGCACCATTGGAAACTTCCCCCTGCAAAACAAAGGCACCATCGTCAAATGCCTGGCCGGGTCAGGTGAGGCGGTCATCTCGGCCGCCAGGTCGCCCAACTCCCTCTACGGCGGATTTTCCGCCGTTTACGTGGTCGTCAGAAACCTTGATGTGCGGACCGGTGACAACCCCGGCATCAGCGGCATCGATCTGAATTACGCGATGCAATGCAGGTTGGAGAATGTGTTCGTCAACACCGGCGTTTACAGCGTGCAGGCCGCCAAACCGACCCACGCCACCAGCGGCCTGGTCACGCCGGTGTCTAACAACGCGGCGTTGACCATCCTGCGGAACGTGGTCGTGACCGGCTATCATACCGGCATCCGGGTCAGCGAGCACACGGACGGTGACAACATCAATCTGGCCTGCGACTTCAACGGCCTGGAATTCGCCTTCGCCCACCATGCATCCCGTTTCGGCCGGGTGGCGGCGCAGCGTTGCACACATGCTGTCACGGTGACGGGCAAACACGGGTTTTCCATCCAGCAGCTCGACATGGAGATCGCCGGGAAGGGGCAAACCGACAGTAAGAACGCATGGCAGGCCACAGAATCCAATGTGGATGATCCGAATAATCTGGGCGTTGGCGATTTGAACTACTGGGTGGTCGAGGGGAATGTGGGCGCGGTCGAGACCTTCACCTGCAACGGCGGTGCCAACATCCGCGCCCGTCGCATCGGTTCAGCTCCCTGATGGAAGGGCTTTTTCCTCCACCTACCGTCCAGCTCTAACAATCGAAGACCCGAATCATATGAAAAGAACGTTTCTCCCGTCCGTGATCTGCGCCCTGTTCGCCGCTTTCTCCATGGCGCGCGCGGCCGCGGAGACCGGGACGGAGGACGCTCCGTCAGCAAAACCACAGGGTGAAAAACCCAACATCGTTCTCATCCTCGCCGACGATCTGGGATACGGTTCGTTGGGTTGCTACGGCTGCCCGGAGGTCAAAACACCGAACATCGATCGTCTTGCTGCCAGCGGCGTGCGGTTCACCGATTTCCACAGCAACGGCGCGATGTGTTCGCCGACGCGGGCGGCCTTGATGACCGGGCGCTATCAGCAGCGCTGTGCATGGGTCGAGGACGAGGAGCTTTCACCGGTATATCGCGAACAGCGCAGGGCGAACCCGGCGCAACGCTGGGCCTGGGGCATCTCCAGCAGCGAGATGACCATTCCGCGTCTGCTCGATCAGGCCGGATACCGCAGCGCCCTCTTCGGCAAGTGGCATCTGGGATACGACTACAAGTTCCACCCGATGAATCATGGCTTCGACGAGTTCCGCGGTTACGTCGGCGGAAACGTGGATTATCACACGCACGTCGCGG
This sequence comes from Verrucomicrobiaceae bacterium, assembly GCA_947372405.1. Next base: position 6,750 of record CANBTO010000075.1, on the reverse strand, counting down.
GCTACGGCATGAAGGAGCTGGATTGGTGGAAGGACAGGAAAGTGGAGAACGAGGAAGGTTATACCACGGATCTGTTAGCCAGATATGCCACGGACTTCATCGCGCGCAACAAGGACAAGCCGTTCTTCCTCTACCTCGCGCATGAGGCGCCGCACGAACCATGGCAGGGGCGTGACGCGGCTTCGAAAAAATCCCCGGCGGAAACCTACAAGGAGATGGTCGAGGTTCTTGATGAAGCGGTCGGCGCTGTCATCGGCGCCTTGCGCGAACAACATCTGGAAAAGAACACGCTGGTGATCTTCTGTTCGGACAACGGCCCCGCCGCGCCTCGTGGTTTCGCCGCGAACGGTATTCTGCAAGGCAGGAAAGGCAGCATGTTCGAGGGCGGCCACCGCGTGCCGTGCATCGCCTCGTGGCCGGGCGTGATTGCCGGTGGAAGAACCAGTGACCAGGTGGTCATGACCATGGATCTTCTGCCGACTTTCGCGAAGCTCGCGGGCGCGCCTGTTCCGGAAGGCCACCCGTTGGACGGCGTGGATCTCCTGCCGCTCCTGAAAGGCGATGCGAAAATCCCGGATCGGGTTTTGCACTGGATGTTCGGTGAGGCGTGGGCTGTCCGCAAGGGTACCTGGAAACTGATAGGAAAAGGCGACGATGCCCTGACCCTGGTCGATTTGGGGAATGACATCGCCGAGAAGAACAATCTCATCCGGGTGGCTCCCGAACTTGTCGGCGAGTTGTTTAGGTATCACAAACAGTGGGTCGCCGCGGTTGGCGAACGATAACATATCAGGGTTTTCCGAAAACAAAGGCAGGGACAATGAACTATTACAAACCAGTAGCGAAATGCGGCATGCTGTGGGTTTTGGCGGCCTTCGGTTTGGCGGCCGTTGCGTCAGGAGCGGCAGCGACAGGGCCGAACATCGTCATCATCCTGGCCGATGATCTGGGGGTGGAGTGCCTGTCTTCCTACGGGGGAACGTCTCTCAAAACCCCGAACATCGACAGGCTTGCGATGCAGGGTATGCGCTTCTCCCGCTGTTTCTCCAATCCCTACTGCTCTCCCTCACGCGCATCCTTGCTGACCGGCCGCTATCCATTCAAAAACGGTCTGACCACGGTCCTTGATACGAAGAACAAGGAAGACGTGTATCTGCATCCGGACCAACCCAGTTTCGCACGGCAACTCAAGCAGGCGGGATACGCAACGGAACTGGTTGGAAAGTGGCACATGTCACTCGAACACCGGCACAACACCATCAATGAATTTGGATTTGATCACTATCAGACATGGCGGATTTTCGGTGATGACGGGAAAAAGACGACGCGCTACTGGACGCCTTATCTTATCCGTGACGGTGAGGTGATTGCAGACCGGATCAAGGACCGTTACGGGCCTGATGTGGACCTCGAGTTCTATCTCGATTTCATCAAGTCGAACGTGGCGAAGAAACAGCCGTTTCTGGCCTATTACGCCACCTGCCTTCCACACTTCCCATGGGAGCCGACACCGGACAGCAAGGATCAGGGCTACCGGGAACCGGTCATCGGCCACAAGGGCGACCCGAAGTATTTCCCCGACATGGTGGCCTATCTCGACAAGCATGTCGGGCGGATCCTACAGACGCTGGAAGAGCAGGGCATCGTGAACAATACCATCGTGATCTTCCTCGCGGACAATGGAACCGACCGTGATCTAACCAACACTTGGGGGGACGGCAAACGTATCCGCGGCGGCAAGGGAACGATGACTGACCGTGGCACCCATGTTCCGCTCATCGTGCGCTGGCCGGACCACATCAAGGAGGGATCTGCCTGCGATGATCTGATAGATTTTTCGGATCTGTTGCCCACGCTGTGTGAATTGACGCACGCGTCGATGCCCGACGCGGAGATCCATGGTCGAAGTTTCGCCCCCCGGCTTCTCGGAATGCCCGGCCATCCTCGGGAGTGGGTTCATATCCAGTATGAAGGTGCCCGGCAGGTCCGAAACAGCGATTACATGCTGAACAACAGGAACCAGCTCCGTAGAGTCGTTGAACTGTGGGAGGATCCGGCCGGGCCGGACGAAAACAGCAATCCGGAAAGGGAGGCTGGTGCCCGCAAGTCCCTGCAGGCGGTCTTTGATTCATTGGGAAATTGAGACAATCTCATGGAGCTTTATGGACTGTGGCTTTTCCCCGACAAATGTCTCACCGACCGCCCACTCCGAGGTGGCGGTTTCAGGCGGATGTAGGCTACTGAAAACTCAAAAATGCCATTCCATGAAACGAATTGAATCCATCCGAAAATCCATCGTCCGGTCACGGTGCTTCATGGGCCTGGTGACTGCCGGAGGTTTCTTCCTGTTCGCGGCACTATTTCTGTCGCCTTGTGGCTTGATCGCGGGAGAGGAAAAGCCCTTTACGCCTGCAGCGGACTTGAAAGGGGATTGGAGTTTCTCTGAAGATCCGAAGCTTCAAAACGTTCTCATCATTGGTGACTCGATTTCCATTGGCTACACGCGGCTTGTGCGGAATGGACTTGTCGGCAAGGCGAATGTCTATCGTCCGATGCATGGCAATGGGCCGGACAACTGCGGAGACACCACCATCGGCATTGCGAAAATCGACGCATGGCTGGGCGATCGAAAATGGACTGTGATTCATTTCAACTGGGGGCTTTGGGATTTGTGTTATCGCAATCCCGCATCGAAAGCCCAAGGCAACCGCGACAAGATCGGCGGCAAGCTCTCCACGACTCCCGAGGATTACGAAAAACATCTGGAGCAGCTCGTCAAACGGCTGGAAACCACCGGCGCGAAACTCATTTGGGCGAGCACCACCGTGGTGCCGGATGGCGAGGTGGGCAGGATTGTGGGCGATGAAGTGAAATACAACGCCATCGCCGGGCGTGTCATGCAGCGACATGGAATTCCGACGGATGACCTCTACGCGACGACCAAGGCATTTCCGCCCGCGATGTTCAGCAAGCCCGGAGATGTTCACTTCACCACTCAAGGGTATGGCTTGCTCGCAAAACAGGTCGTGGAGAAAATTTCTGAATCACTCGTGAAGTCCGGCCAGTAAGAAGCGTCATGAAACTTTCCCTCGTTCTGTTCTCCGCCTGCTGGATTCTCTCCGGGTGGTCACACGCCGGTAATCGGCCTAACATCCTCTTCATCGCCATTGACGACCAGAACGACATGATCGGCCATCTGGGCGCGAAACCTTCCGCCAAGACTCCGAATCTCGACAAGCTCGCCGCGCGCGGCACCACGTTTCTCAACGCGCATTGCAACGCGCCGCTGTGCAATCCCTCCCGCACCAGCCTGCTGTTCGGGCTGCGTCCGTCCTCGACGGGCGTTTACGGCCTCGCCCCGCAGCCGCGCAAGGTGCCGGCGTTGAAGGACCGCGTCGCGCTGCCGCAGCACTTCGCCGCCAACGGCTACCGCACCGCGGCGACCGGTAAGATCTATCACCACGGCACGACCGCCGGCGCTGAAGGCCCGGATGCCTCACCCGAGTTCCAGATCACCGCGCCCCTTGGCGGCGTCGGCACCAGACCTCCGAAGAAACTCGTGGGACCCACGCCCATGGGCGACAATCCGCTGATGGACTGGGGCGTTTGGCCGCTCGACAACGACGACACCGGCAAGGGCGATTACAAGGTGGCAAGCTGGGCCATCGATCAGATCAAGTCCGCGCCCAAGGACCAGCCGTTTTTCATCGCCGCCGGTTTCTTCCTGCCGCATGTGCCTTGTTATGCCACGCAGAAGTGGTTCGATCTCTACCCGGATGATGACAGTATATTGCCGGAATTCCACGAGGGCGACCGTGACGATACCCCGCATTTTTCATGGTATCTTCACTGGAAACTGCCGGAACCTCGCCTGTCCTGGTTGAAGGAGCATCACCAGTGGCGCAATCTCGTCCGGAGCTATCTCGCCTGCACCAGCTTCGTGGACTCCCAGGTCGGCCGCTTGCTCGCCGCACTTGATGAAGCGGGCGTCGCCGACAACACGATCGTCGTCGTCTGGGGTGACAACGGCTGGCATCTCGGCGAGAAGGACATCACGGGGAAGAACAGCCTGTGGGATCGGAGCACCAGGGTTCCCCTCATCTTCGCCGGTCCCGGCGTGAAGGGCGGCCAGCGCTGCATGCAGCCTGCGGAACTCATGGACATCTATCCCACGCTCATCGGACTCACCGGTGTTGCTGTTAGGAATGATCTGGAAGGCTTGAGCCTCGCTCCCCAGCTCAAGGACGCCGCGACCGTTAGAGAACGTCCCGCCATCACCACCTGCAACCAGGGGAACCACGCCATCAACAGTGAGCGCTGGCGTTACATCCATTACGCCGACGGCAGCGAGGAACTTTACGACGTCACCAAGGATCCCAACGAATGGACCAACCTCGCCGGGAAACCGGAGTTCGCAGCCGTGATCGCGGATCAAAGGAAGTGGCTGCCGAAGACCGACCTGCCGCCCGCGCCCGGCAGCGCCGACCGCATCCTGACCTATGACAGCGACTCGGACGAGGCCGTGTGGGAGGGCAGGAAGGTCCACCGCGGCGATCCCATCCCGCAATGACAGCTCACGACACATTCTCATGAAACACCAACTGCTCTCGATTTTTCTATCAGCCTGCATGGGCGGCCCGGCCTTCGCCGGCGAACCGCAGCGCCCCAACATCCTGTTCATCTTTTCCGACGACCACGCCCAGAACGCCATCTCCGCCTATGGCTCCAAGGTGAACCAAACGCCCAACATCGACCGCCTCGCCAAGGAAGGCGCGCGATTCACCAATTCCTTCGTCACCAACTCGATCTGCACCCCCAGCCGCGCCACGCTTCTAACGGGCCAATACTCCCACCTCAACGGCGTGCCGGTCTTCAACCGCTTCGACGGCTCGCGCAACACCGTCGCGAAGCACCTGCAGGCCGGCGGCTACCACACCGGCATGATCGGCAAGTGGCACCTCGGTTCCGATCCCACCGGCTTCGACCGCTGGATCGTGCTGCCCGGCCAGGGCGTGTATTGGAACCCCACCTTCCTCGTGGCCGGCCACCAGTTCACCATTCAGGGCCACTGCACGGACATCACCACACAGCTCGGCATCGAGTGGCTCGACACGCGGCCGAAGGACAAACCGTTCTTCCTCATGCTCCACCACAAGGCGCCGCATCGTGAATGGGAGCCCGACGAGCGGAACAAGGCGCTCTTCAAGGACAAGGTCATCCCCGAGCCGGACACGTTGTGGGACGACTACCGCACCCGCCCCACCGCGCTTCCGTTCAATAAACAAACCGTCGCCAACGACCTGACCCGCTCGGACCTCAAGCTGGAACTGCCCGCCGACATCAAGGGCCCCGCACGCTCGAAATGGCTCAAAACGAAACCGACTGAAGTCGAACTCACACAGCCCGACGGAACGAAGAAGACCCTCACCGGCAGGGAACTCGCGAAGTGGAAATACCAGCGTTACATGCAGGACTACCTCGCCTGCGTGCAGGGCGTCGATGACGGCGTGGGGAAAATCCTCGACTACCTCGAAAAGAACGGTCTCGCGAAAAACACCATCGTCATTTACTCCGCGGACAACGGTTGGTATCTCGGCGACCTCGGGTTATATGACAAACGTTTCATGTATGAACCCGGCCTCAGGGTCCCGCTGTTAGCGCGCGGCCCCGGCATCAAGGTTGGCTCCACTCCCGCCCAGTTCATTGCCAACATCGACCTCGCGCCCACCTTCCTCGACCTCGCCGGACTGCCCGTTCCGGATTCGATGCAAGGCCGCTCTCTCGCCCCGCTGCTGCGCGGCGAAGCGCCCGCCGACTGGCGGACCTGCGTCTATTACCGCTACTATCACGATCCCGGCGATCACAACACCGCCGCCCACCTCGGCGTCCGCACCGCCACCCACAAGCTCATCTACTTCTGGAAGAAGGATGCCTACGAGATGTTCGATCTCACCAAGGATCCCACCGAACAACACAACCTGCTTTTCGACGAAGCGAACGTGCCCGAAGTCGCCGCCAAGTTCACCGAACTCAAGGCCGAGATCGCCCGGCTGAAAAAGGAATACAAGGACGACGACCAGTTCGCCGACCCGAAGACATGGCCGAAAGAAAGTTCCTATGCTCCTTCCCCGGGCAAGGTGGCCGGTGGAACCAAAACCATCACCGAGGCCATCGCGGCGAGCGTTTCGCCCAAGTGAGTTCCATAACAATCACCCCACCAACGGCCTCGTCCTCTGCAAGAACCACCACTGGGCTATGGACCGCGACATCATCGCTCCCGGCCCGGATCGAAACAGCGCTGGCCAATACAAGAGGCTCAGCCTCCACCGATGAACCGATGACGACGAGTAGCCCCGTAGCGCGTCTCTTGAGGGCCAACGGCCCGGCTCCATACCAGCCCAGGGCAACGCCCTGGGTCACCCGTCGCGAAAATGACCCGAGCCCTGAAGGGGCGTCCCAACCGCCGCGCCCGCCCATGGCTCGCCCCTAGAGGCATGCGCGTCAAGTTATGGGCCAAGGAGCGGCGAAACGTGTTCGCCGATGTACATGAGCTGGCAATGAGATGAGCGGATGCGCCGGACATTGGCTTTCCATGGGTGTCGGCGGACATGCTCCGCCGCTCCTTGAACCGCCCGTTTGTCGGCTTTTTGAGTAATCCGCCCTTAACTTGACGCGCATGCCCACCGGGCGGACGTTGATCGGGAAAACCACCTGATTCCGATTCCGCGGGTTTGACAGCCGGGCCATCGG
>CANBTO010000074.1 GCA_947372405.1 Verrucomicrobiaceae bacterium | reverse complement strand
CGGCGCTCCGGCCTGTTGCCATTGATCGGAACAAAAGCCACATCCGGACGGAATGGCACCAGCGCGGGAACCAGAGCGTCGTGCATCAGCGTGTCGCCACTGTGATAGAAAGTCAGCCCGTTCGTTTTGGCGACGAAACCAAGGAAACGGCAGCGTCCTTGATCGTCGCGCTCCACCGTGTTGTGGGCGGCCGCAATGCCATGAAACATGACCTTGCCCACCGCGACACTTTCACCGGCGTCGATTTCGACAAGCGAGGATTCAACGCGGCCGAGCCGGTCGAGCACGAACGAACGGTTGGCACGGGGGATCACCAGTTTCGCCAGCGGATTCGTTTCCATCAATGGCAGAAGCGTATCGGCATCGAGGTGGTCGGTATGGTTGTGCGAACTGGTGATGACGTCGATGCCAACCAGGAATTCCGGTGCGATGACCCGCTCGGTGACGCGCGTGTGCGGCTTGTCGGTTCCGGCATACTTGCGCGTCAGCGATTCGGAAAGATATGGATCGAAGAGGATGGTGGCCGCCTGCGTGTGGACCAGGAATCCGCTTTGTCCCAGCCACCAGACGCGGGACCTCCCCTCGTCGCGGGCGCGGGCGATGTCTGCGAGGAGTTCCTCATCTTTCCGCCATGCCTTGCGCACGTCAGTCATCCAGTTTGAGTTCCCGTTTCACGATCCGCACGCCTTCCACCATGTTTGCGAGCTTGCGTTTCGCGGCCCACCGCGCGGTTTGGCTGAGCCCGCAGTCCGGCGCGAACACCAGCCGGTCCGCCGGCGCGTGTTTGAGGCACAGGCGCACGCGGTTGGCGATGTCCTCCGGCGTTTCGATGTAGTAACTCTTCACATCGACAATGCCGACCGCGGCGTCCATGCGTGCGGCGATTTGCGAGATCAATTCGATCTCGGCAAACTCGCGGCTGGCCATTTCCACGTGCATCTCATCGCATTTGAAATCGAGGAAATCTGGGAACATCGGTGCGATGCGCCGGAAACCGACGGCGTGCCCCTTGTAGTTTCCAAAGCAAAGATGCGTGCAGATCCTCGTCTTGCCAACCACGGATTCAACGGTCCGGTTGAAGATATCCACGAAGCGCTTGGTATCCTCGCGATAGGCATAACAACTCATCGACGGCTCATCGACACTGATTTCCGTGCAACCGGCAGCCACAAGAGCCTCAAGCTCGCTCCTGACCAAGGGCAACAGCGCTTCGGTTAGAGCCCAGCGATCCGGATACTGCGCGTTGGGAAGCAAGCGCCCGCTCATCGTATAAGGACCGGGCACACTGGCCTTGAGTGTGGGGGCGGGAGAATCGGGAAACGGCCGATGCAGACGCACCAGACGTTCGTATTCCTCGACAACGCCGAGGCCGCGCGGGGCGGTGAGTTCGCCGACGACCTGGTGCTTGCCGCGTTGATCGTGGGCCGGCGGGCCGAAGCGGCGCGGCGATGCGGATTCCAACTCGATGCCGTTGATGTAGCCGTAGAACGAAAGGTTGAAATCGAGGCGCGTCTGTTCGCCGTCAGTGATGACATCAAGACCCGCGGACACTTGATCGTGAAGCGCGGTGATCACGGCATCGTCCTGGACCTCGGCGATGTCCTGTGACCCGAAACAATCGAGATTCTTGGATGCGAATTCGAGCCAACCGGGAAACGAGTAGCTACCGATGACAGATGTGCGGAGTGGGCAGTTTTTCATGGAATCAATTCAATGTGTTTGCTTGTCGATTGTCGAATCAGTCATGCGTCCCGCCGTGACCGACGTTGGCATAGAGACGGGCTAAACGGTGGGCGTGTTCATCGTAGGCGTTTTCGAAAAGCTCCACCGCCCGTTCGGCACCGACCACCGCAGCGGCACTGAGCACCTTCGGCGGCTGGCCGGCCTCTGTTAGAAGCCTCGCCACCTCGGCCTTGATGCAATTGACGATCAGGCATCCACCGACCGTGGAACCTGGTGCCACCGGCGTGTCGAGTCCGTCGATTTTCACCATCGCATCGCCGACCGGCGCGCCTGTATCGAGCACGATATGGCAGAAGTCCTGGAGCTTTTTCCCGTCTTCACGCTTGCTGGTGCTGGCCTCGGAGTGATCCCGGCTGATGATGGCCACCACCTTGATCCCGCGTTGATGGAAACCCTCCGCCATCTCGATGGGCACCACGTTGCAGCCGGACGAGGAAATGACCAGAGCGCTGTCTTCGGCACCCAGATCGAAATTGCGCAGGATGCGGCCGGCCAGACCGCTGACGTTTTCCAGAAACATCGCCTGGCGCTGGCCATTGGCACCGACGACGAGATTGTGGAACGAAAGCGATAATTCGACGATGGGATTCCAGCCGGGAAACGAACCGTAACGCGGCCACATTTCCTCGGTCATGATGCGCGAGTGACCGGACCCGAAGACGTGGACCATCCGGCCTGCTAGAATGGTGGCGGCGAAAAGCTCCGCCGCCTGGTGGATGAGCGGAAGTTGCGCCTCGACCGTGTCGATCAGGCCTCGGGATTTCTGTAGATAGGTGAGAGCGGGAGTCATGAAAGATGTTGTTAGTTGGATCACTGACGGGGCTAATGGAATCGTAGCTCAACATGCCGGATATTGTCCCTCACTGACTGACCAGCCACCGTCCACGGCAAGCACCTGTCCGGTCACAAAGCGGGCTGCGGGGGAGAGCAGATAGACCACCGCGCCATCCAGATCCTCCGGTTGTCCGATGCGGCCGCCATCGAGTGGTTGCTTGGTGCGGATGAACTCAAGGATGGCCGGGTCCTGCGCCGCTCGCCGCGCCATGGGAGTCTCCACCAAGGCCGGTGCGATCACGTTCGCACGGATGTCATGGGCCGCGTAACAGGCCGCCACCGACCGGGTGAAACCAATGATCGCGGACTTGGCGGCCGCATACACATGCGTGCCGAAGTAGCGCGGCGATGGCGACCACCCGAGCACGGAGCCCATGTTGAGGATCACACCGCCCCGCCCATCCGCCAGGAACCGGCGCACGGCGGCCCGGTTCGACCGGATCATGGAACCGAGGTTGAGGCTGAGCGTGGCGTCGATCCCATCGTCCGTGACCTCATGCAGCGGGCCGTCGCCCAGTTTCCGGCCGCTGCCACCCGCGACATGATAGAGCGCGTCAAACCTGCCGAATCGATCGACCGCCAGTGCGATGGCGTTTTCCGCATGCGTGCCGTCGATGGCATCACCTGTGAACACAGCCGCGCTGGCACCCAACGCATCCAGAGCCTCCCCGGCGCTGTCCGCATGGCGTCCCGTCACGATCAAACCAGCCGCGCCTGCCGCAAGGCAGGCATGCGCGGCGGAAAGACCAAGCCCGGTCGTCCCGCCGATGATGACGATCACTTGGGACTCCAACGGACGGTGGCTTGCCATGTCCCAGTCAAACCCCACACGGCGGTTCAATCAAAATAAAAGGATTGCCCACGGCAGAAACCGATATGATAACCGAACTCCCATGCCTCGCCCCCGCAGCGCCGCTGTCACTCTTCTCAAGGCCAAACTCCTCACCCGGCTCCGCGATGGTTTCCACGGTCCGGGACAACCTTTTTTCTCAACCCGCGCACTGGCGGATCGGTTCGGGGTGAGTTTCCAGACGGCACATCGCCTGCTCGTCGAGTTGACGGATGAAGGATGGCTGGAGCGTCGTGCCTCGGCGGGGACATATGTCGCGGGGCGCAGGGAAACCTGCCGCGGCGTGGATCTATGGTTCGCCGAGAGGGCGAGGCGGAAGGACAGTTTTGGTGAACGCCTGTTGCTGGTGATGCGGGACACGCTCAACCGTCAGGGAATCCCACACCGCGTGCGTTGGGGCGGAGAAACCATGCAGGCAGCGGACCTTGCCACCGCCTGGTATCCGGTGCTCTGGGAGCTGCCACAACTGGCGGCCGGTCTCGCGGCGGATCACCGCTATGTGCTGGTTCTCGAGGATCGTCCCGGACACGGACTCGCGGCGAGTTATACGGATAGTGTTTCCGTCGATGACTACTCCGGCGGCGTGGTGGCTGGCGAGTGGCTGGCGGCGCAGCTTCCATCAAGCCGATGCGCCATCCTCGCCGGACCGGCGGCCGACGCACGGAATCGCCTGCGAATCGCTGGATTTCTGGCAGTGCATCCCAAGGCATCCGTGGTCAACGCAGGAAGTTGGTTCGCCAACGATGCGGCACGTGTCGTCCCCAAAGTCCTCGGCTTCGCCGGTGTCTTCTGTGCCAATGACAGGCTTGCGTCCGCCGTGGTGGCGGAAATCGGCAAACGCCGGATGCACGTGCCATTGGTCGTCGGCTTCGATGACGCTCCCATCTCGGAACAGTTGAATTTCACGACCATCGCGATTCCCTGGGAAGATGTCGCGGCCGCTGCGGTGGATGTGGCGAAGCGACGGATGGCGGGCGACGTCCGCACCGCCGCTTCACTCGCCTTCGCGCCCCGACCCATCATTCGTGAAGGGATATCCGCGTTCGATGTGCCGACCGGCAGAACGAATGGCGGCGCCCGCAGGCCGGTCTGAATGAAACGACGGCCATGCGTCACTGGATCTGCAGCGCCTCGGCGATCGCTTTCTCCGCCAGTGGTCTCATGACGGCGTAGCCCGCCCTGTTCGGATGCACCGCGTCCTCGGCAAGCCCGGCTTTGAGGGCTTTCCGCTCGTCCACCAGGGCCGAATAATAATCCAGATACACGCAGCCCTTTTTCGCGGCGCAATTCTTGATCCAAGCGTTCATTTTCAGAATCGTGTCGGTAGGATCGGGCAGGTTCGGCCGCCACGGGAAACGGTCGGCGGGCAGTAGCGAGCAAAGCACCACGCGGATGCCGTTGGCCTGCGCCAACTCGACCATGGATGTTAGATTGCCCTCGATCTCTTCCGGCGTCGCTGGTCCGGTGTTGCCCGCAAGGTCGTTGATGCCGGCCAGGATGACCACGACGCGCGGCTTGAGCGCGATCACGTCGGGCCGGAAGCGGATGAGCATCTGCTGGGTGGTCTGACCGCTGATGCCACGGTCCAGGTAGGGATTCTTCGAAAAAAACTCCCCGTCATTGTTGATCCAGGCATCGGTGATGGAATCTCCCATGAACACGACGCGCTTCCCGCCCTCCGCCTGCGGTGGCAGCTCGGCGTTGGCCTTGAGGTAACGCCGGAGCCCGGCAAAATCCTGCACCGGCCCGGCGGGACGGGGAGTACCCTCACCCGTGGCAAAGGAACCGAGAACAACCCACGCGCCGACAAGAATCAGGCTGGTGGGAATCAGTGATCGGATGGATGTGGTCTTCATTTTCTGATAGATATACCGGAATTTCAATGACTCTTGCCAGTTGCGGTGACGGGCGGCCACCCGTCATACCGTGGTTGCCGCCGCAGGTTTTCACAAGTCTCACGTGCGCCGCCCCGGCATGGATCATTTGGGCGGGGTCAGAGGCAGGTCGAGCCATGCCAGCCCGACGTCGCGTTTCATGTGGCTCTTGCTGTCGCCGCCCGGCGCGTCGTAGATCACCGCAAGCCGATTGCCCACCTTGACCACCGACGGCAGCCCGACGCACTTGTGGCTCCAGGCGCAGTTCTGTCCATCCAGCACCACCGCCTTGTCGGCGGCGTTCCAGTGGTTCAGGTCCTTCGTCCAGTATACCCATACGGCGTCGGTGTATTCATGTCCCTCCAGGCCGATGTGGTTGGTGAACAGGAACCAGGTTTTGTTAGACGGTTCGAAGTAGAGCGATGAGTTTTCAACCTGTTCATCCGGTGGGACGATCGGCTGCGGATCGATCGTCCACGGACCTTCGAGGTTCCGGGTGCGCGCGATGCCGAGCGTGCGTTTCATCGAGGCGCTGAAGAACATCAGGTATTCATCACCCTGCTTGACGACCTGTCCCGGACTGGCGGTTTCCGAATAGTAGCTGCCGGGTTTCGTTCGGAATGGAACCACCTCCGGCTGCTTGATCCATGGCCCGGCCGGCGAGGTGCTTTTCGCCTTCATCGTCAGATACGGAAAACTCGGCACCAAATCCGGTGCCGGTGACGCGTGAGGCGTGCCGAGATAGAACATGTGCCATGATTTGCCGTCGAAATACGTCACGCCGTAGGAAGCCGAGGCGGAGTCGTCCTCGTGCGGCTTGCCGAAATCCAGCACCGGTCCCCGCTTGATCCAGTGCACCAGGTCGGTGCTGGTGGCGAGACAGGCCAGCCAGCCTTTGGCGCCGGCGCCGTCGTAGTGCATGTAGTAGGTGCCACCGCTTTCATAAACCCACACGTCGCGGGCGCCTATCAGATCGCACTGACCGGGGCCGTCTCCATGTTTGAGCACCACGCCCTGGTCCTTCGCCTCCATCCGCATGGTCGCCGACGGTCGGCCATCCGGATAGACGGCCGCCGGCTTCGGCGCGGCATCCTGTGCGATCACGCCCCCACAGGCAGCTAACATTACGGCCAGAATTCGGTATTTCATGGTTTATCGGATTGAATTTCCTTGGCTTCACCATTGAGCCATAGCTTCACCTTGCGGGATTCGTTCGAACGGACGTGATATTCCGTGACCTTGCCGTCCCGCCATGTGATGTCCACCTCGAAGCCGCCGCGGGCGCGCAAGCCTCTAACACTTCCATTCGCCCATGCTTTCGGCAGGGCGGGAAGCAGCACGATGTCACCTTCATGCGACTGCAACAACATCTCGCAGATACCGGCGGTGATGCCGAAACTGCCGTCGAGCTGCACCGTTTTCGGCGGCATCAGGCCGAAGAGATTGATCGAACTGAACTTGTCCGAAAAGAACTGCCGCACCATGGTGTGCGCGCTTTCTCCGTCGTGCAATCTGGCATAGAGCGCCGTCCGCCATGCCAAGGACCACTCGGTCGCACCGCCGGAAATTCCGCGCGCGTCGATCGAGACCTTCGCTGCCTTGGCCAGATCCGGCGACTTGCCCACGCTGATCTGGGAGCCGGGATAGACGGCAAACAGATGCGATGTGTGACGGTGATGATCCTTGGGTGTGTCAAGTTCGGGGTATTTGGGATCGGTCTTTTCGTTCATCCACTCAAGCAACTGTCCCCAACTGCCGGCTTCGGGCGCCACCAAGCGGTCCCGCATGGCGGCGATCTTGTCACGATACGCCCTGTCCACACCGAGCGCATCGGCGGCTTGCACATAATTATTGAAAAGATCCCATACAATCTGCTGATTGTAGCTTACGCCGTCTTCGGTCGGGCCGTGCTCCGGCGACCAACCGTTAGGCACCACCAGCTTACCGTCGGGCATGGGTTTGAGATGGTCTTCCCAGAATTCGCAGGTCTCCTTGATGATCGGATAGGCCGTTTTCCGCAGATAGGTCTTGTCGAGCCCGAAGGCATAGTGCTCCCAGAGATGCTGGCAATACCAGGCGTTGGCGGTCTTGTCCCAATTCCAGCCCATGCCGCCGGTGATGTTGTGCGAGGTGCGGATGGCAAACCCGCGCTTGGCATGGCTTCCGTCCGCCATGTTGAACTCCTTGGCCGCACTGGTCGCCTTGCGCCAGTTCGGCAACTGGCTTTCGATCAAGTCGAAAAACGGCGTGTGGCACTCGGCGAGGTTGGTCACTTCGGCAGGCCAATAGTTCATCTGCACGTTGATGTTGGAATGATAGTCCGAATGCCATGGAGGGTTGTTGTTGTCATTCCACAACCCCTGCAGATTGGCCGGCAGGCCTCCGGGCCGCGAACAGGAGATCAGCAGGTAACGCCCGTATTGGAACAACAGCCCTTCGAGTCCGGGATCAAACGTCTTGACCGCCTCCACCTTGCGCTGGTCCGTCGGCATCGCGAGTTGTGCGGCGGAACTCACGCCGAAGTCCACGCCCGTTCGATTGAAAAGCGTCCGATAGTCCTTGAGGTGGGCGGCCTTCAATTCCGCATATCCCTGTTTCACCGCCACCTCCATCCGCGCTGTTAGAAGCGCGTGCGGGTCATGACCGCGATAGTTCCTGGCAGGATCCAAAGCATAATCCGTTCCCGCCGCCACCAGCAGCGTGAGGCTGTCGCAATCCTTGAAGACCAGACGCGTGGCGGCAGTGTCCGTGGTCACAGAGAGTGAACCGCCCTGATTCAGCACAAGCAACTGCCACTCGAACTTCAGGCCGTTTTCGAGTGTGCCGGTGGCGGTGAGCCGGTTCCCCTCCGCGGTGATCCTGGCATTGTGTGAATCGGCCAGTTCGATACTGCCGGTGTAGGCCGCCGGTTTGTCGGACGTGAAGCATGCCGCCATGACCTGCGCCGATTGGCCGCAGAAATACTCACGCCGGAACCTCACGCCATTGGCCGTGTAGGCCACCTGCGCCAGCGCGTCAGCGATGTTCAATTCGCGCCGGTAATCCGTTGCATTCGTGTGAGACGGCAGGTCAACGAACGCATTACCGAGCACCTGATAGCCGCCCATCCCTTTCGTTTTGTAGCCGCCCGATGGATTGTCGTCCCCGTTCCAAAGACTGTCCTCGTTGAGACTGAGGCGCTCGCGCTGCGGGGAACCGAAGATCAAAGCCCCGAAACGCCCGTTGCCAACCGGCAGCGCTTCGTTCATCGGTTTGTCATCGGCCGCAGGCTTCTGATACCAAAGCGTCAGCGGCTCCGCCACCGGCTTGTTTTCAGCACCGGCGCACGCCGCGCAGATCCACCCTGCTGCTAGAATGACGACCTCAATTCCCCATCCCATTCGAAACCGACTCATGCTTCCCCCATACGCGCTTGCTTTGCGGATTTTTCTCAAGGCTGGTGGGTTCTTCCTGATCCGTGTGACCGAGGTCGTCATCACCTGGCGGATCAATGTCAGCGCCCACTGCTTTTCCAACAACACGTCCGGCTGCTCGCCATGTGACAGCTCCATGGCAAAACTGGATTCCGCAAAATCCTGGTCGATCGTGATCAGCGTGGCAAAGCCACCGCGTTTCCATGCATGCTGCCGCTCACGGTCGTTCGAGAGAAACCTTTTCAACGCGACAAGACGAAAGGTGCGGAACCTTCCCTTCGCCTGATCGGCATCCGCGAGGTAGTTCTTGTCTAACAACCGTGCGAAGAACGCCTGCGTCAGATCCTCGGCGTCATGCGGCGGACAAATGCATAAATCGGATACCAGTAGGTCTGGCAGAGTTGCTGCAGCGCTTCTTCAAAGCCGGAACCATCCCGGTCCGCAGCACGGAGGATCTGCGTCCAACGGGTGTTGCCAAATCGCGCGTCGCAGGGATCGGCAGGACTTCCATCATTGGAACTTTGGTTCATGAATCGAATGGCTGCGGATAACGAATCACTAAAGGACCCGGGTCATGGTTCGATCGTGACTTCCGGGATGTCGAACGGAATCTGCACTTCCTTGCCGCCTTCCCTGAAGCGCAGTTCAAGAGCCGCGCCTTCCATGTCCGCCTTCGATGCGGACTTGGAGATCTGGACCGTACCGTTGCTGATCACGCTGCCGCTGCCACCGTTGACGTCTCCCCCGTTCTTGCCGGTGAGTTTGAGTCCAACAAATGAGAGGGCGCTCTTCGCGTTCATTTCCACCACGATATCGACATTATCTCCCTGGAGCTTCCGCGTGAAAGTCACCTCAAGCCCCGCTGCCTTGAGCGCCGGGTCTTTGATTACTCCCACTGGCTGGGTGAGTGGTTTTGCGATCGCCACCACCTTCTCTTTCCCGCCCGCCATCACCTTCACGCTTCCCCTAACAGGTCCTGCGGATTTCATGGACTCGGGAACCTGGCCGAAATTCAGCTTGATGCTGATCCCGTTCTCCGGGTGCGTGGCCATGAATCCCTTCTTGCTGCGGTCAATCGTTTCAAATCCATCGAACCCGATGACAGGCTGCAGATTGAGCGTCTGCCCCCCGGCTTTCAGTGGAGCGGCGGTGACCGGGCCGACCGCGTAGGAGTCGGCGGCGATCCCGCCCGAAACAGTCACTACGATCTCCAATTGGGAAGCCGTTGTCTGTTTGCCACCCTCGAACATCGCCATCTTGTTGAGTTTCCCCTTCGCGGTGACCGTCATGCCAGCGGGAATCGATGCGGGCGCTTTGGCGGATGGTCCAGCCTGCTGCAATGCAAGCGCCTGGTCCTCCTTGCTCAACTTGGCCAGCGAGAGCGTGATGACCTTGCCGGCTGAAGTCTTCAATCCGACGTTATCGCCATCGAGCGATATGAATTCCGCCTCCACCGAGAATTTGCCGGTGGCGTCCTTCCAAAGTCGGGCGTCGGCTGCGGACGGCAGGAACGCAGGTAAGCAGATCCAAGTGATCAGTGTCAGTATGCCGGTGGTTTTCATCGTGGTTGGTTCGGTGGTTTTGTTGTGAACTTTGTCGTACGAGGTGACCATACAGTCCGCCTCCACCCTCTACTTACGGATCCGCAGCAACAGGTAACACGGAATTCCGTTTTTCTTGAGATGCTGAATTGCGCCAGCAGTCTCAGGCGGTGTTTTTCCCATCGCATTCGGGCGGGGATGGGATAGGGTCCACCCATGGCAGCGGAAAGCGCAAGGGCGCATCGTGATTTCTGGAACAAACAGGCGGAACAGGTCCGGCTGCGGGTGAATCTGGCATGGTGGCTGGAAACCTTTTCCGCGCCACTGGTGGTATTTTCGATCATCGGGGCGTTCGCGTTGATCTGGGTGAGGCGGGACCTGCCGGGGACCGCGCCGTGGATTCCGGCGGTGGTGGTTTCCGCGGCCGTTCTTTTGTTAGGACTGGTTTGCCTGGCACTGGCGGCACGGAAGTTCGAGAAGGCGGAGGAGTCCTTGGTAAGGATCGAGGCGGCGATGTGCCTGCGCAACGCGCTTTCCGCGGCGGCGGCCGGTGTCGCGCCATGGCCGGCTCCGGTGACGAGGATCGACGCCGGACTGAAGTGGCAGTGGCCGCGCTTGCTGGTGCCGGTCATCGGAGCGCTGGCGCTGCTGGCGGCGGGCATATGGATTCCGGTGTCCCGCGCGTCGGACGTGGCGCACAATGCGCCCGAGCAGCCGCAGGCATGGAAACAACTCACCAGCGAGCTGGACCACTTGAAAGAAGAGCAGGTGGCCGATGAGAAATACATCGAGGAGACCCGCAAAAAGCTGGAGGAACTCAAGGCACAGAAGGAGGAGCAGTGGTTCAGCCACTCGTCGCTGGAAGCCACCGACACATTGAAGAAATCCCACGAGGCGGAAACCGCGCGGGTTGAAAAGGAACTCGGCAAGGCGGACAAGGCGCTGGGCGATCTGGAGAAAAACGCCGGCTCCGCTGGCCAGGCCGATAAGGAACGCATGGTCGAGGAATTCGAAAAAGCTCTCGCGGGACTTCAGAACGGCGCGATGAAACCGAATCCGCAACTGCTCGAGCAGATGAAAAACCTCGATCTCAAAAACCTGGCGGATCTCACGCCGGAGCAACTCGAACAACTCCGTGAGAATCTCCAGAAAAACGCCGACGGTCTGAAAAAAGCCAAGGGCGAAGGAGAAGGCGGAGATTGGGACGAGGACATGCTCGCCGACGGGGATGGCAAAGGAGATGGTGACGGCAACGGCGACGGCAAGGATGGGAACGGCGACGGACCTGGCCAGGGCGGCGTGGATCGCGGACCGGGGCACGATTCTTCACTGCTGGGCAAGAAAAAGGACCCGGTGGAAACCGGCGACATGGCCGGCTTGCAAGCCAAGGATCTTTCCCGCGCCACTCCGGGCGACCTGCTGGAACTCCAGGACGGCGAGCACGAGGTGGACCGCTCCGCATCCAAGCTTTCCGCGGGCGGCGGAACCGAGGCCACCGGCAAAGGCGGCGACCGCGTGTGGAAGGAATCGCTCGATCCTGACGAACAACGGGTGCTCAAACGTTTTTTCGAGTAGATCCCCCGTTCGGGTGGCCGGGTTTTTTTATCGTGTTTTCCGGATTCGGCCTGCTTGACTCCCCCCGCAACCCGAGATGCCCGAAGCCCCCCAAGAAGATACCCTGCTGCTCGTCGATCCCGATCTGGACTTCCTGGACTGGGCGACCAAGCACTTGGCCGCGAACAACCTGCGCATCCTGCGCTGTGACAACGCGGCCAACGCCATCAAGGTGGTGGAAAAGACGCCGATCACCGTGGTTGTGGCCGCCATGGAGCTCCAGCCCTTCGACGGCATGGAGCTGCTAGGCCGCGTCCTCCAGCACAGCCCGCAGACGTTGGTGATCCTCACCGCGGGCTTCCCCACCACCGGCCAGATCATCGAGGCCACCCAACGCGGCGCGCATGACGTGTTGCGCAAGGAGTCGCTGGCATTCGAATTGCGGCCGGTTCTTGAATCCGCCCTCCAGACGCAGGAGGAACGCCGCAGCGCGGACCACCCGGCGGCGGAACTGCCGAAACAAGACGGCCGCGTGAAAATCATCGGGGTTTCCCGCGCTTTGCAGGAGGTTTTCAAACTGGTCGGCCGCGTGGCCCGCTCGGACGCGCCCGTCCTGGTCGCTGGCGAGAGCGGCACCGGCAAGGAGCTCGTCGCCAAGGCCGTGCATGAATACAGCCCGCGCCGCCAGCGCGAGATGATCACCATCAACTGCGGTGCCATTCCGGAAAACCTGCTCGAAAGCGAGCTCTTCGGCCATGAGAAAGGCTCGTTCACTGGTGCCATCGCCCGCCGCGCCGGACGCTTCGAACAGGCCGATGGCGGCACGCTCTTCCTCGACGAAATCGGCGACATGCCGCTCTCCATCCAGGTGAAACTGCTGCGCGTGCTGCAGGATGGCACGTTTTCCCGCGTGGGATCCAACGAAACCATCACCACCGACGTGCGGATCATCGCCGCCACCCACAAGAACCTCGCCGAGGAAGTGGCCGCCGGACGTTTCCGCGAGGATCTTTACTACCGCCTCAACGTCGTGGAAATCCGGATTCCCCCGCTGCGCGAACGGCTCGAGGACATCCCGCTGCTCGCGGAATTCTTCCTGCAGCGCATCACCAAGAAAAACGGCATGGCGCGCATCCGCCTGACGGTGGAGGCGATCAACGCCCTGCAATCCCACACCTGGCCCGGCAACGTCCGCGAATTGGAGAACACCATGGCCCGCGCCTGCGCGCTGTCATCATCCAACATCCTCCTGCCCGCGGACATTCCCCTCGCCTCCGCCCCGGCCAAATCCCCGGCCGTCGTCTCCGCCGCCATCGATCAGCTCATCAACCTCGCGCCCACCGGCGAGGACCTGCTCGCATGGCTCAACCGCGAAGTCACCGGCCGCGTGGTCGAACGCGCCGACGGTGACCTCAAGTCCGCCTCCGGCGTCCTCAACATGCCCGCCGCGGACCTCCGCAAACTGTTAGCCCGGAAAGCCTGACATGTTCCAGACCATCGACCACCCGCTGATAGCCGACGAGTTGACCCGGCTGCGCGATCCGCAGTGCCAGTCCCAGGAATTCCGCCAGCGCATCCGGCGCATCGCCTCGTTGATGGTGCCTGCCGTCACCGCGGATCTGGCAACCCACATCGTTTCCTGCAACACACCCTTGGAAATCACCTCCGGCACCCGACTCAC
>CANBTO010000073.1 GCA_947372405.1 Verrucomicrobiaceae bacterium | reverse complement strand
TGGTCACCAAGGCGCCGGGGACCGCCGGCCAGCGCCGGATCGTGGAGGTTTCTTCCAACCTGGTCGATTGGTATAGCGGCAGGAACCACACCACGGTGCTGTGCGATGACGCAACGGTCCTCATGGTTCGTGACAACATACCGCTAACTCCTGGAACAAAGCGCTATATCAGGCTGCGCAATCCGGCTCCATAATCCTCCTCCGGGCTTTGTGCGGAAACGTCCGCCGCTTCGGGGCAAACACCACCTCGACAAAGGGGGGCGTCGAAGCCTGAAGTCAAAGCCTCGCTTCGATTGCAATCGGTTGACGCAATGGTCGCGTTGGCGGCATTGCTCGGATGTCGAAAGCTATCACCATCCGCGATTTTGCTCTTCCTCCCGTGATTTGAGCGGGTTCTTCTAGTTTCCGAAAGTCTCCGGCCCTGCATGGGTATGGGAGTTGTTTTTTAACGCCCTGGATCCCACCACTCCCGCCCCATGGAAACCACCGGCCGCATCGTCATCGTTCCCACGCCCATCGGAAATCTTTCCGATATCACGCTGCGTGCCGTGGAGATCCTGAAGAGCGCGGACCGCATCGCTTGTGAGGACACGCGCCACTCGGGGCCCTTGCTGGCGCATCACGGAATTTCCGGCAAACCGCTCGTCGCGCTGCACGATCACAACGAGGCGCGCCGCGCGCCCGAACTGGTGGCAGCCGCCCGCGCAGGGGAAACTATCGCCTTCATCAGCGACGCCGGCATGCCAGGCATCTCGGACCCCGGCTACCGCCTGGTGCAGGCCTGCATCGAATCCGGCACGCCGCTTGAAGTGCTGCCCGGCCCGTCCGCCGTGATCACCGCGCTCGTCGGCTCCGGGTTTCCCTGCCATGCCTTCCGTTTTGGTGGCTTTCTCTCCGTCAAGTCCGGCAAACGCCGCTCCGCTCTCACGTCCGCGCTGGAATCCGGGGAAACCGGCATCTTCTTCGAGTCCCCGCACCGCATCGTCTCCACGCTGGAGATTCTAACAGAAATCGATCCTGCCGCCTGCGCTTGCGTCGCACGCGAGTTGACGAAGAAATTCGAGACCTATCACCGCGGCACCGCGGCCGAACTGCTGGCGCATTTCCAGGCGCACCCGCCCAGGGGCGAGATCGTGCTGCTGGTCCACACCGCCGGTTGAGCCATGGCATGGCTCCGTTCGCGGGCACCTAAACCGAGAAACCCGGTGAGCGGGCTGCCAAACTCAATGCGCACAGGAGCTGGTCTACCGGAGATCCGGGCACTCCCGTTCGGAATGTCATTTCCCCTCTCCTTTGAGTGAAACGATCAGTTCCGGTTCGTTCGGGTCATCGCTATGGATCCGGAGGTTTCCCTCGAACAATCCGATTTCCGAGGGGCTGAAGGTGACCGAAACTGGCCAACTTGCACCTGGAGACAATGTGACCGCCGAAGCCAACGGCAACAGTTGAAAAGCCGGGGAATCGGAATCGACCTGTGCAATGTTGAGGGCCATGTCGCCTACGTTCGTGAGTCTGATTTTCTTCGTGGCCTGCCCGAGGGGAGCCAACGTCCCGAAAGAGGCTGAACCGGGAGCGTAAAGGTCGGGGATTCCCAATTGGATCGCCGTCAATTTTCCTTTCGCGTTTGCAATGTACAACCGGCTTTCAGCCAAGGCAAGGAAGCCACTGGCCGCGTATGTCCAGGCATTGCGTTGTGTCTTCAAATCAACCGCGAACACATTGGTGGAATTTCCAAGAAACGCATGTGAATCGGTGATGATGATATTGTTCTTGATGCTGTCGTTGGCGGCGACTTTCGCCGACCAAATCACCTTGCCAGTCCCTTCACTCAAAGCGACCAGACGTCCCTGGCTTGTTCCTGCGTAAACGACGCCTTTGGCCAGAGCAGGTTGGCCGACATAGTTTTCGTTGATGCCGAACACCTTCTGCCATGCGATTCTGCGTGAAAGTGTGTCGAATTTTGTCAACATGCCGCCATCGATGATGAACACATCATTGTCGATGCCGAGCATTGGAACGGGATTGGAACCGCTGGCACCGGAGATTTTGAAAACGAGTTTTCCTGTCAGTCGCTCCAATACGTAAAGTTTGCCCTCAAGTGCGCAATACGCCCACTTTTCATCAACAGCCGGAGTCCAACCATCAACCTGGGGCAAACCGCCGTAAAACCATTTTTGCAGCCCGTGTGTGCCGCCGAACGAATACATTCCACCATACGAACCGCCATTGATATAAACATGGCCATCGTAAACGGTGGGGGAGTCGTAACTTTCGAATTGGGCATCGAAAGGACTCTGGAACACGAAGTTTCCAGTAGATGCCTGAAATGCGCTCAACACGGGGCCTGAGGACGAAGTGCCTGCCCCGATCTGCACATAGACTTTACCGTCGGAGTAGCTGGGAGGGTTTACTCCGAAGACATCGGAGTAGGACTTTCCCCAGGCGAATTCACCGCTTTTGTGTATGGCGTAAAGATTCTGGATTCCAAAGTAGCCTGGTTTTGAAAAATAGATTTTTCCTTCACCTGCGGTGACGGGACTTAACGAAGATCCCACGTCCTTGCTCCATCGGAATGTCACGTCGGCAGGATTGATGGTGACGGGAATGTAGCCTGTATGTGCGGGATTTGCCTGAAACATGTTCCATTGATCGCTGGCCTCAAGACCCGGGCACGCGAGCAGAAAAGAGGATGCCAATATGGATTTTGTTGTGAATTTCATGCCGGGTGCGTTCAAAGTTCGAATTCGTATGTCAAACGGATAAAGGATCCGCCCAATGATAGATGCCATGATGGCTTAGGAAGAACCCTGCCGGATTACCAACTTAATTTTCGAAAAAACCTGGCGTTCGTGACGATCGGAAACAGTCAAATCACGTCTCAACCGAGAAAGCCGGTGAGCGGGCTGGTGGCGCTGGCGTGGTCAAGGCGCTCGGGCAGGCCGAGTTCGAAGGCTTCGTGGCCGGCTTCGACGGCTTTCCTGAACGCGGCGGCCATTCTAACAGGATCGCTGGCGATGGCGATGGCGGTGTTGACGAGCACGGCGTCCGCTCCGAGTTCCATGGCTTCCGCGGCGTGGCTGGGAGCACCGATGCCGGCATCGACGACGACGGGCACGACGGCCTGCTCGATGATGATGCGGATCTGGTCGCGGGTGGCGAGGCCTTTGTTGGAGCCGATGGGTGAGCCGAGCGGCATGACGGTGGCGGCACCGGCTTCCTGAAGGCGCTTGGCGAGCACGGGATCGGCGTTGATGTAGGGCAGCACGGCGAAACCTTCCTTCACGAGGATTTCGGTGGCCTTGAGGGTTTCGATGGGATCGGGAAGCAGGTAGGTGGGATCGGGGTGGATTTCGAGTTTCACCCATTTCGGCAGGCCGGCGGCGGCGGCTAGACGGGCGAGTCGCACGGCTTCCTCGGCGTTCATCGCGCCGCTGGTGTTGGGGAGCAGCAGGTATTTTTCCGGATCGATGAAATCGAGGATGTTGGCGTAGGGGTCGTGCGTTCCCGTTAGATCGGCGCGGCGGAGGGCGACGGTGACGATCTGTGTGCCACTTGCGGCTAGGGCGTCGCGCATCGACTCGTTGGAAGGGAATTTCCCGGTGCCGAGGAAGAGGCGGGAGCTGAAGGTGCGTCCGGCGATGACGAGTAGTGACATTAGGGATTTGAAATTTGAGATTTCAGATTGGAAACGAAGAGAGCCAGTGCTCGAAGGAGTCGTGGTCGCGCAGGTCGTATTGCCAGGTATGGAAGCCCATGGTGCGGCCGGTGGCGGCGTTATCCGGCAGGTCGTCGATGTAGAGCGTTTCGCCCGGGACGAGTGCGTGGTGCCCGATCGCGTGCTGATAGATCTCCGGATGCGGTTTGATGTTGCCGGCGCGGAACGAAAACACCGCTTCATCGAAGAGTGAGAAATCGGGGTAGGCGTCGTAGATCCACGGCACATGGATGCCGTTGGTGTTGGAAAAGAGGATCAGCCGGTGGCCGGCCGCGGAGAGTTTGCGAACGCAGCGCCACATCGGCTTGTTAGGAGTGAAGATGTCACGCCATGCCTCGTGGAATTCGTCGGGCGTGGCGTCGCTTTCAAGAACGCCGAGCGCCCAGGCGGTGTAGGAATGGACGTCGATTCTGCCAGCCTCGAATTCGTCCTTGCGATCGAGCAACCGCGAGAGGCGCGCGGCCGGGTCTGGAGTGTCGGGCGGCAGCAGGCGGGCCAGCGACGACTCGAAGTCGAAGTCCAGCAGGACGCGGCCGATGTCGAAAAGGAAGGTCACGGGTTGAGAGTTGATGGTTGAGGTTGGGTCATTCCACGATCTTCGGCCTTCGGTCCTCGATCTGATTCAGGATGAATTTGGCGGCGGCGATGGCACCTGCATTGCGGCCGTGGCGGGCAAGGGCGTGTTTCATGGAACGCCAGCCGGCCGCCTGATCGGAGAGCATGTCGGTGATGCGGCGCGTGATGGCTTCTGGTGAGTCCGCCAGCGCGCCACCGCCGATGGCCTCCAGCAGGCGCAGGTTTCCCTCTTCCTGGCCGGGCACGAGGTGATGGATGAGCATCGGGCAACGGGCGGCGATGGCTTCGTGGACAGTGGCGCCGCCGGCCTTGCCGACGACGAGGTGATGGTTGTTGAGCAGCTGCGGCACCCTGCGCGTCCATCCAATGATGCGGACCCGGCCGGGATGGTCCTGCTTGAGTGCCCGTGCACTGGCGTAGAGCAGGCGGACGTTGCGCCCGAGCACGATGGTGATGCTCACGGCGGGAGACGCGGTCAACATGGCGCGACCATGAAGATCGATGAGCGGCACCTTGGCGGTAGGGAAATAAAGCACGCGCAAAGGATCACAGGCATCCGCCGCATCGACGGGGTCCAGCGTGGAGAAACCCGGGTGGACCGGGAATCCGGTATCGATGATTTTT
The DNA here is from genome assembly GCA_947372405.1 of Verrucomicrobiaceae bacterium. The sequence continues at coordinate 8,692 of CANBTO010000073.1, read as the reverse complement.
TCCGCTGCCAGATCCCTGCGGATCATTGTCTCACGGGTGATGGGATCCGTGACGAGCCACCAGCCTGATGGTGCGTGCAGCCATGCGGCGTTGATTTCGATGGAATCCGTTACAACCGTGAAGACCGGGATTTTTTCCGAATGCTCGCCGAGAATGCGCGGGACATAATAGGGGTAGAGTGGATAAGTGCTTACGATGGCGGACGGCTGGAATTCCGCGATCAGCGTGGCCAGCGCGCGTTCCGGCAGGCGCAGCACCGGAGACCTGCGGCGGCTGAAATCAAAGCGGTCCGTGGATCGGTAGATCCTCGCCCAGAACCGCGGGAAATGGGTGGTCACCACCCGGTAGCCGCGGCTTACGATTTCCGTCAGCCGCGGGGCGCCGAGCACGCAGGGATCGCTGACGCGGGTGACGGCGCCTGCGGCATCCAGCGCCAACGCGAGATTGCGGGCGGCGCTGTTGTGTCCCTCGCCGAAGGCGGCGGTGAGGATGAGGATGCGCGGTGGGGCTGGCATGGTGGCGTGTTGGGGGAGATTTAGAGTGAGACTGGCGTTGCGTCGATTGACTTTTGCGTCTTTCCTATCCGTGTAGATGGCCCGTGACGTAAAACCGCTGATCCTCAGGACCGTTGACGATGATTTGCCGCCGGAAGAGGTCATACGACTTGGGGACCCCGCGTTTGATGAGCCGCGGGAAAAACCCGTCCGCCTCGGTACCGCCGGACATGATTCCGAGTCCAGCCAGCGTCTTGAATTGCCAGCCGCGGATTTCGGACTCCGAACGCACGAACCCGGAATCGAGGCCATCATGGAGCCGGAAACCGTTGCACCCGAGGTGCTTGAACAAAACTGGGGACAGGAAGCCGTGCGCCGCCAGCCCGTTCCTTGGGGGTGGTTCGCCCTTGTCGGCGTCGCGATTCTCGGAGCCTTGTTCTGGTCACTGACGCGGTTGAAGGACTCGGGGCAGAAGGCCGTTCAGATCCGCAGCGAAACGGAAAGTTCCCTGGTGGATGAGCAAAAAGAAGAACGGGACGCGGCGAAGCTTGTTGATCGCATGGACGAAACCCTGCGGGCGTTCTTTTCCGCGAACTCGGTCGATGGCCTCCTGCGACTGGTCCGCCAACCTGAACGGGTGGAGCCGCTCATGAGGGATTATTATGGGGAGCATCCTCCGGTTCCCGGTCGTTTGAGGGCCATCAAGATGATGCAGCCGATCACCCTCGATGATCACGGGAATTTTTGGGTGGCGGCGGTCGATCTTGGCGAAAACAAGGCGCACAACCTGATCGTCGAAATAGGGAAAGCCGGTGACCCGCGCGTCGATTGGGAGACGCTGGTTTGTTACCAGCCGATGAAGTGGGACGACTTCGCCACCCGGAGGACGGCTGGCAAGTCGCTGGATTTCCGGGTTTATGTCGAGCGTGACGATTTCTACAGCCACGAGTTCGCCGATCCCAAACAGTGGCGGTGTTTCCGATTGACGGCCTTGGACTCCGAAGAAACGCTTTTCGGATATGTTAGAAACGGAAGTGCCGGGGCGGAGGATTTGGTCCGTCTGGTGGATCAGCAAAGCGGCCACAAGGCCAGTCTCATCCTCAGGCTGCTGGTGCCGGAAGGTATCCAGTCGCGTCGCGGAGTGGTGATCGAAAAAGTCATGAGTTCCCGCTGGCTTTATATCGATCCACCTGATTCCGACTCTTGACACCCGGAGTCCAATCGTCATGCCTCTCCGCCGTTGACACCTGAAGAACCAAAATCCGCTCCTTCCGTTTCCGCCGCCTTGCTGCCGGTGCTGGCCGGTGCCGTCGCGTTCCTGGGGCTGCAGTATGGCATCGCGCTGTGGCGACTTGCCAGCGCGTCGGGCGGAATGATGAACAAGTTCAACGCCATCGCCCGCGACCAGTATCTCGGCTTCCTCATCCGGGAAAACCTGTTGATGCTCGTCGCCTATGTGTTGCTCGCCATCCTCGCGAGTCTGTTGGTCCAACCTCTCGTGTCTTTCTGGACGCGCCGCTCGACGCACCGCAAGCCCCTAGCCGTGGTGCTTCGCAGTTTCTCACTGGTAGCCCTGATGCACGGCTATTTCACGTTGCGGCTCATGGAAACCCGGCCTTATTTCCTCAACGAGGCCGAGTTCGGCAAATGGTATTACAAGGCGCTGGACTTGTTTCCTGAGGCTGTGAAACCCGCCGTGCTCACCACGCTCTTCACGGTGCTGCCACTCGCATGCCTCTCGCTTGCTTTGGGCTGGCATATCCACCGCCACGGCCGCAAGGGCTGGCTGGCCGCCGCGGCGTTCTCGGTGGTCGTCGTTTCATGTCTTGGCATCGGTAACTCCTCCATGGGCGATAAACCCGGAAAACAAGCCGCCGCCGACAGCCCGCCCAACATCATCATCATCGGCTCGGACTCCCTGCGCGGTGACCGCCTTGGCTGCTCCGGATACAAGCCCAAGCGCGACGACGGTCTGGCCGCTGCCGGCGTCTCGCCCGCCATCGACGCGCTCGCCGCGAAATCCACGCGCTTCGAGAATTGTTTCACCTCCATCGCATCCACCATGGAGTCCGGCGTCCAGTTGATGTCCTCGCAATACCCGCAGAGCCACGGCATTCGTTTCATGTACCCGGACCGCGAAACCGTGGACGCCACCAAAAAACGCATCGTTCCGGTCGCGCGGTTGCTGCGCGCCAAAGGCTACGACACCACCGCCATCGGTGACTGGTGCGCAGGTTATTATGAGGTCATCCCGCTGGAGTTTGAGCATATCTCGGTTTCGAGTTTTGATAACTTCAAGATCTACATGAGTCAGGCCGTCGTCATGGCGCACTTCGTCGTGCCGCTTTATTTCGACAATCCGATGGGCTATAAGATTTTCCCGCAGCTCCAGGCCTTCGCCCAGTTTGTCACACCCAAGGTCGTCACCGAGCGTGTCGAGAAACGCCTCGCAGCCGCGGCCAGGGAAAAGAAGCCGTTCTTCTGGCATGTCTTCTTCTCCTGCAACCACCTGCCGTACCGCAGTCCGGAACCTTATGTCAGCATGTTCGCCGATCCCGCCTATCAGGGGCGCAACCGCAGCGGCGTGGACTTCGACATCGACTCGTTCATCGGCGGCACCGACCTCGAGTCCAAATGGAAGGCTCTCCCGCCGAAGGAGGTCGAGCAGATCCGCGCGCTCTATGACGGATGCACGCGCGAGTTCGACGACTGCGTTTCGCGTATTCTAACAGCACTGGAGAAGGACGGCCTCGCGGACAACACCATCGTCATCATCACCGCGGACCACGGTGACGACCACTATGAACCGGGTGTCACCCTCGGCCACGGCCTCACCTTCAATGGCGGCGGCCACGCCAATCACGTGCCCATGATCGTTTACGTCCCCGGCCAGAAACCCAAGGTCATCCCGGAAACCGTGCGGTTGATCGATGTGATTCCTACGGTCGCGGACTTCGCCGGCATCGAGAAGTCCCCGACGTGGCAGGGCCGCAGTTTCGCCAGTTGGATCCGTGGCTCCGAGACGCCGGAATACCGCCCGTTCTATGGCGAGACCGGTTTCCCCTTCGTGCAGTTCACCGTTCCAGGCATCACGCGTCCCAAGCTGCCGCCGATGGACCAGGTCACCATGATCGACGAGGACTTCAACTATCAGTTCGTCGTCAAGCCCGAGTACCGCGAGCCCATCGTGCAGGCGAAACAACGTTGCCTCAGAACGCGGGATTGGAAACTTGTCTGCACCCCCACCATCGAAGGCACGCGCCACTTCGGCCTCTTCCACATGTCGGTGGATCCGAACGGTGAAACCGACCTCGCCCCATCCCGTCCCGAGGTCCTCGCCCCCATGAAAGCCGCGCTCGAACGCTGGATGGATGAGAAGAAGGAGACTTCCATCAAGGAGATCTTCCCCGGCGGTGAGTCCGGATGACGTTGTATACAACGGCGCCGCCTTGACGTGCCGCCGTCAACGGGGCAGCTTTACTCCGTCATGAAACCACTCCTTTATGCGGCGGCTCTCGTTGTTTTCTCGATCACTTCATCCCACGCGGCGGACGAGTGGATTTCAATGTTCAACGGCAAGGATCTGACCGGATGGAAATCCAATGCCGCCACCGAGGGCCAGAAGGACGGCGTCTTCACCGTGAAGGACGGCGAGCTCGTCGTCAGCGGCGGGCGCGCGCATCTCTTCTACGTCGGGCCGGACGGAAACGCGAAGTTCCGCAACTTCGAGTTCAAGGCGAAGGTCAAGACGACATCCGGTTCTAACAGCGGCATCTATTTCCACACGGAATTCCAGGAAAAGGGCTGGCCTTCCAAGGGCTACGAATGCCAGGTGAACGCCACCCACTCGGATCGCAAGAAGACCGGCGGCCTCTACGCCGTGGCGGACGTCATGGACAATGCGCCTAACAAGGACGACGAGTGGTTCGACTATTCCGTGAAGGTGGAAGGAAACCACATCGTCCTATCCATCAACGGCAAGGTCACCTCCGACTGGACGCAGCCCGCTGACTGGGATCCTGCCAAGACGCTCAACAACATGCCCGGACGTAAGCTGGGGGAAGGCACCTTCGCCCTGCAAGGCCACGATCCGAAGAGCACGACGTATTACAAGGACCTCTTCGTCATGCCGCTGCCATGATGGAATCCCGCCGCGATTCTCCACTTGCGGGACCGGGGCGCTTGACGGCATGATGCCCGCAATGAGCGAGGAAAACACTTTGTGGAAAGGCAGCCCTTCGCAGTGGCTGAACATCGGGCCCTTCACCGTGGCTTTGCTGCTGGTCGTGGGCATCATCGTCGCAGGAGTCTTTTTCCCTCCCGCATACGCAGCTCTGTTACTGACGTTCGGCTATATGCTGTGGAAATACCTGGTGGTGAGGTCCCACGTCTTCGAACTCACCAGCGAGCGTCTCCGGGTGACCTCCGGCGTCATCAACCAGAAGATCGACGAGATCGAGCTCTATCGGGTCAAGGACTCGCTGATGGTCCGCACGTGGTGGATGCGCCTCACCGGCCTTGCTTCCATCGAGCTTGAAACCTCGGACCGCTCGTTGCCGAAACTAGTCGTTCCCGCCATCCATCACGGCGAACAGATGCGCGAGTTGCTGCGCAAACAGGTGGAACTCGAGCGCGACAGGAAACGTGTGCGTGAAACCGACGTCGACGACATGGCGGGCGGGGATTTCGGCGGCCACGGGGCGGGCTGAAGTTCCAACTATGCAGAGTTCTTACGCATCAGGAACAAGCAGGCGGTAGCCTATGCCGGGTTCGTTGCTGATGACGAGACTGCCACCGAGTTTCTTGCGCAGGTGGTTGGCATAGACCCGGAGATAGTGGGTCTGCCCGTCGCCCTGCGGCCCCCATACCTCGCGCAGCAACTGCCGTTGCGTGACGATCTTTCCGGCATGCCGGGCGAGTGCCAGCAGAAACGCATATTCGGTGGGCGTCATCTTCAGCGGCTCGCCTGATAGAAAAACTTCATGCCGGTCGAGATGTAAGGTCAGCGGGCCCACGACGATCTCCGGTGATTCCGTGCCTTGGTGTCGGCGCTGGATGACGGCGAGCCGCGCAACAAGCTCCGCCGTGCTGAAGGGCTTGGTCACGTAATCATCCGCGCCGTTTTCGAGTGCCGCGACCTTGATGTTTTCCTGATCACGAACTGATAGAATCAACACCGGAACACTGCTCCACTCGCGCAGGTTTTTCAAAACATCAAGTCCATCCATGTCCGGCAGCCCCATGTCCAGCAGAACGACGTCCGGCCGATGGAAAGCGGCTTCCTGCAGGCCGAGCCGTCCGGTTTCCGCATCGCGCACGACGTAACCCCGAGACTCCAGCGCCAGCCGCAACAGCCGCCGGATCTGGCTTTCGTCATCGATGATCAGCGCTGTCATGGTGTGTCATTCTCTCCGATCCGGTCCGGGACACAAGAACCGTCATCCCCCTCATGCATGAAGTCCGCCTTGAGCAGGATTTCAAAAACCGCGCCACCATCCGGATGGTTCCAGCCGGAAATGTCACCGCCGAGAGCCTGGATGAACCCGCGTGCGATGGACAGCCCGAGGCCGGTCCCGCCTGCGGGAGCACCGGCGGCCCGATAGAATTTTCCGAACACCCGGGACTCCTCGCCAGCAGGGATTCCCGGCCCGTGATCACGCACGGTCAACCTGAGTTTCTGCTCGGCATGGCGGGCGCTCACTTCCACCACAGATCCCTCCGGCGAATAGACGGCGGCGTTGTGCAGGAGATTTGCCAGGGCCTGAATGAGCAGCGATTGGTCGGTCTTCACCAAGGGGATGTCCGCCGCAATTTCGATCTCCGCCGGATGGGTTTTCATGGCGTCGAACACGGCTTTAACGGCACCTTCCACCAACTCCCTCACATCGCACCACTCGAGCTTGGGCTCGACCACCTTCGACTCAAGGCGGGTCATTTGCAGCAGCCCGTCCACCAGTCTCTGGAGACGCAGGGTGGCGGTCTCGATCTCTGCGATGTAGGGGTTGTCGGAAACCGGGCCCATGCCCTCGATCGATGCCCGGATGATAGCTAGCGGGGTTTTCAACTCATGGGACACACTGTCCAGCAGGTTGCTGCGGAGCCGCTCGGATTTCTCCATCAGCTCGGCCTGCGCCACCGCCTGGATGAAATGCTCTTTCTCCAACACGAGGGAGAGTTGCAGGGCGAAGGCCTCCACCGCCTGACGAATCTGGAAATCAAGTGACCGGCTCTCATGTGTTAGACGCAGCCCCAGCACACCCATCACCGATGTCGCGGTCTGCAGCGGGAACCAAGTGGCGGCGGACCGCGGCAACGTGTCGGTGAAACGCCCGGCCACCTGTTTGTTCGCATAGGCCCAGGCGGCGACTCCGTATTCCTGATCCGGCGGCAGCCAACTGCTGGACGGATGGGCTCTGGCAGGAAGTGAATGGTCCAGCTCGCGCACGATCAGCGCCGTTTCGGCATCGATCACGGAATTGATGATCCTCAACGCTTCGGACAGCCCCTTCTCCGTGTCGGGTGCGAGCGCTGCGCTCTGCGTGACTCTCAGCAGGGCGTCGGTTTCCAACTGCCTCCGACGCTCGGCGATTTCGCGTGTGCGCAGACGGGTCGTCAGATGCCCCATGCTGAGCGCGACGGCGAAAAACATCACCAACAGGATGACGTCCTCAAGCGCCCTGATTTCGAAAGTGAATCGCGGCGGGATGAAGAAGAAATTCCATGCCAGCGCGCTTAGGGCCGCCATGAAAAGCATCGGCCAGCGGCTGACGCGCAATGCCGCCAGCAGGATGGCGAGGAGATACACCAGGGCCGGCATGGTGTAGCCCGCAAGTTTTTCAAACTGCCAGCAAACGGCTGTTAGGGCGGCGATCACGCCGAGGACAATACCAAACTCCCGGAGCACGCCGGCGGTGTTGGAAATCCGCTGCCGGTGTTCGGGCAAGGTGGACGGTCGGCCGATCACGGGACGCACCACGCTCACGTCGATGTCGCCGCTGCCTTCGATGATCCGCTCGGCGAGCGTGGGTTTCCAGAACCGTCGGCGATTCGTTTTACCGACGATGATCTGGGAAACATTGCGCTCGCGGGCGACTTGCAGCAAAGCCGCCGCCACATCGTCGCCGGTGGCGTGCACCACCTCGCCACCAAGCCGGCGGGCAAGGCCCAGGTTCCGGGCTAACAATTCCTGCTCCGGCGCGGACAATGCCTGCGTCCGCTCCACCCACACCGCCAGCCACGGGCAGCCGTGGCGGCCGGAAGCCCGGCGCGTCCAGCGGATCAGGCTCTCGGAATACGGCGTGGGTCCCACGCACACCATCAGGCGGGCGTTGGTCTTCCATGGCGTGCTGACGCGGCGGGCCTTGCGGATGTCCTCGAGATCCCTGTCCACTCGTTCGGCGGTGAAACGCAGGGCGAGTTCCCGCAGTGCCATTAGATTTCGCTCGCGGAAAAACCCGGCGGCAGCGGCCTCCGCGCGTTCGCCCAGATAGACCTTACCCTCCCCAAGCCGGTCCATCAGCTTCTCCACACTGAGGTCCACAAGCTGGATCTCGTGCGCGCGGTCGAGAATGGAATCCGGCACGGTTTCATGCACCGCCACGCCGGTGACCTGCCGCACGACATCGACTTGGCTCTCGATGTGCTGCACGTTGAGGGTGGTGACGACATCGATGTTCGCGTCCAGCAGCTCCAGCACGTCCTGATAGCGCTTGAGGTGGCGGCTGCCGGGAGCATTGGTGTGGGCGAGTTCATCGACCAGCAGGAGATCCGGCCGGCGTTGCAGCGCGGCATCCAGATCGAACTCCTCCAACGTGTGTCCGCCATGGGCGACCTTGCGGCGCGGTAGCAGCGTCAGGCCGTTGAGGAGGCCGGCCGTATCATCACGGCCATGGGTTTCCACCACGCCCACCAGCACGTTGAGTCCGTCCTGCTGGCGTTTTCTCGCTAACAGAAGCATCGCATAGGTCTTGCCCACACCGGGACACATCCCTAACAAGATGTAGAGCCTGCCGCGCTTCTCCTGGTTTTCCTCCCGCCGCACTTGTGCCAGAAGGGCGTCGGGATCGGGGCGATGGTCTTCGTTCATGTAAGGAGCGGGGACACTCCTGTCCCCGATTTTAAGAGCGGTGACAGATGCTTGCTTACTCCTTAATGGCATCGAGCGCGAGATTCAAGCGCTCAAGCGGAATTCTGCTGCC
>CANBTO010000072.1 GCA_947372405.1 Verrucomicrobiaceae bacterium | reverse complement strand
TCCCAATGCTGACACTGTTAAAGATGTCAGCAATCCGGCAGGCATACCCAATTTGGGAACGGTCACTTCCAACGATTTCTTCCGCCAGTTGATTGCTGCTGAGATCTGCACAGATGAAAAATATTTTTACGCCCGGATTCCCGGAGTTCACAAACCGGATAATGATATCACCGGAACCAAGGCTTTGGAGAAAGGAGAGTGCGGTTTCACGTATTTTGTTGGAGCGCCCAACGGCTGTGATCCACGACGACCGTTGCTTGTAACCCCCATGATTCCCGGCACGGATCGTTTTGATCCCAAGCCTTTCGTAGGCAAAGCCGTCGTGCTGAGAGCTGACAACAGCGTCACGTCTTTCAAAATTGAAAAGGACGGTCACATCATTCTTGACGGAAGAAACCTCATGGACCCCGCACATCCCGTCTGGCAGGGAAAGCCACCGAGCATCGCATGGCCGGATCTTTAATCCAACAATTCACGACCATGCTTCCACAGCCACCTCCGAATGTTCCGGCTCCTCCGCCATCACCTGAAGCGCTGCGGTCGCGAAGAAAGTGGTGGGCGCTACGGAGCTTGGGTTTCATACCGGTGGTGGCTGTGATCGTCATGATGGGCAATGCCATTCGGGTTCATCGCAACAAGGCCGCCATCACGGAGGCGCGAAACGACCTCAGATCCATGTCGTGCTTCTTGCTGGAATTTGATTCGGCATACGGAAAGTTTCCCGACGCCAGCACCATCAACTTGGTGCGCGAACAATCCGGGAGTTCGGTGCAACTCGGAACCGAAACCTCCAACGACTATTTCCGGCAGTTGATTGCCGCGCAGATGATTCACTCCGAAACACCGTTTTACGCACGTATTCCGGAAACTCACAGACCCGACAATGTGTTCGACCCTGCGCATGCTTTGGAAAAAGGAGAGGTCGGCTATTCCTATATCGTCGGGCTTTCATCGAAATCCAATCCTGCGCGGCCACTCGTCGTGACTCCTCTGATTCCCGGCACGGATCGTTTCGATCCGAAGCCTTTCAACGGCTACGCCATTGTCCTGACGGTGGGTGGCGGCCGCACCGTTCTGGTCCTGCCGATCAACAAAAATGGCGAAGTCATCGATTCATCCGGCAAACACATCCTTGATCCTGCGAATCCGATCTGGGGTGGCGAGAAGCCGGTGATCGCATGGCCGGATCTTTGAAATAAGGAGGGGCGACACTCTTGTCGCCCAAGCGCATGGAGGGAGGATGAAACGAGCCACCTCATTCGCCCGGCTTGTTAAAAGGTGCGACAGGAGTGTCGCGCCCCTTACGCGATCTCCAGACCCTGGTGCTTCAGGATATCGATGGCGGCGGCGACGCCGGATTCGATGGTGTGGTGGGAGGTGTCGAGGATGGCCGCGCCATCGGCGACGATGAGCGGTGCGGTGCTGCGCTTGCTGTCCGCTGCATCGCGCTTGGCGACGGAATCCACCTCGCCCATGTCGGCGCGGCGGGTGGCGCGCACGGATTCATCGGCATCGACGTAGATCTTGAATGGCGTGTCCGGAAACACGACGGAGCCGATGTCCCGGCCTTCCATGACGAGGCTGGAGTGGGCGAGGTAGCCGCGCTGGAGGCAGATGAGTTTTTTGCGGACCTCGGGGATGGCGGAAATGGTGGAGACGTTGGCATTGATGGCCTCGCCGCGCAGGGCGTTTCCGGGATCGACGCCGTCGATGGTGATGGTGGACATCATGCCGTCCTTGCAGCAGTGGATCTCGATGCGGTCTAACAAAGAGATGACTGCGGCAGTGTCGTGGGGATCGATGTTTTCCTGGAGGGTTTTCCATGTGATGGCGCGGTACATCGCACCCGAGTTCACCATGACGAGGCCGAGGCGTTTCGAGAGTTCGCGGGCGAGCGTGCTCTTGCCGGAGGCGGCGGGGCCGTCGATGGCGATGGCGAAGTAGGGAGCGGGAGGCGTGTTCATCCAAGTATTAAGAGTTGAACCACAGATTTCACAAATTACACAGAGGAGGAAGAGATCGGGATGCGGTAATTTGATATGAAACCATCTGCGTAATCCGTGCAATCTGTGGTCGATACTTCCGCATGGTGACTGTGAGCTTAAGCCTTGGAAACGGTTGGCAGTGCGAAATCGGCGGCGTGCGAGCGTTCCTGTTGGATCGCCGCGAGATGGTGGGCGAAGCCGGGGTAGGAGGTGTTCACACATTCGGTGTTGCGGATGATGGTTTCGCCTTCCGCGAAGAGTCCTGCGATGGCGAAGGCCATGGCGATGCGGTGATCGCCGAAGCTGTCGATGTCCGCGCCGTGGAGCGGATGGCCGCCTTCGATTTCCATGCCGTCCTCGAATTCCTGGACCTCGGCACCCATGGCGCGGAGGTTGTCCACCACGGTGGAGATGCGGTCGGTTTCCTTGACGCGCAGTTCGCGGGCGTTGCGGATGACGGTGCGGCCCTGCGCGAGGGCGGCGGCCACGGCGAGCACGGGGATTTCATCTATCAGATTCGGCACCTCGCTTTCGAGGATGGTGGTGCCTTTCAGAGGGGCGCCGTGGATCTCGATGTTGCCGATGGGCTCGCCCTCGGAGTGGTGAACGATGTCCATCATGTGCGCGCCCATGCGGCTGAGGACTTTGAGCACGGCGGTGCGGGTAGGGTTGAGACCGACGTCCTTGAGCAGAAGGCGCGAACCGGGCAGGGCGGCGGCGGCGACGAGCCAGAAGGCGGCGCTTGAAATGTCGCCCGGCACGGTGAAATCGCAGGATTCCGGGACTTGTCCGCCATAGATCGTGATGGCCTTGCCTTCGAGGCGCGTGCTGACCTGGAACGATGCGAGCATGCGCTCGGTGTGGTCGCGGGTTTCTGCGGGCTGGATGACGGTGGTTTTACCTTCGGCGAACATTCCTGCTAACAGAACGGCGCTTTTCACCTGGGCGCTGGCGACGGGCATTTCGTAGGTGATCGGCGAAAGCTTCGCGGGATGAATTCGCAGCGGAGCGCAGCCGGATTTCTCGCCAAGAGTCTCGATGTGTGCGCCCATCTGGCCGAGCGGAACGGTGATGCGGCCCATCGGGCGCGAGGAGAGCGAGGCGTCGCCGAAAAGTTCCGAGGTGAACGGCTGACCGGCTAACAGACCGGCGAGCAGGCGCATGCCGGTGCCGGAATTCCCGCAGTCGATGGGAGCGGAGGGGGCGCTGAGCTTCATCGACTGGCCGTGGATGCGCAGGTTGACGGGGCCATAGCCGGCGAGTTCGTCGAGCACCTCGTAGGAGGCGCCGAGGGCCTTCATGGCGTTGAGCGTGTTGAGGCAGTCCTCACTCGGAAGGAAATTGCGGATGGTGCAGGTTCCGTTAGAAAGGCCGCCCAGAATGGCGGCGCGGTGGGACATGCTCTTGTCGCCCGGGACGCTGAATTCGGCGTGGAGTTTGGTGATGGCTTTGACTCGGAATTCCGACATGGTTTGTTAGGAAACTTGCGTGTTGGGCGGGTTGAGGAAATCGCGCTGATGTTTGGCTGCGGCCAGCCATTGTCGAGCCGCTTCTTGATCGCCGGCCTCGAGCAGGCGGAGGATGCGGGTGAGGTCTGCGATGGTGTCGCGCAGCGGAGTGATGAGGGCCTCGCGGTTTTCGGTCAGGATTTCCGCCCACATCTCCGGGTTCCCCGAAGCGACGCGGGTGGTGTCCCGCAGTCCACCGCCGCCGAAATTCCCGTCGGCCGGGTTTTTCAGGCAGATGTTCGCGGCGCTGGCGGCGATGATGTGCGGCAGGTGGCTGATGCGGGCCACGAGTTCGTCGTGTGCGGCGGCGCTCATCCACGTGGTGCGGCAGGCGACGTTTTGCCAGAAGCGTTCGAGGGCGGCGCACTTGTCGGAAGACACATCGCCGTCGTTGGTGAGCAGGCAGGCGGCGTTTTGGAACAAACTCGCCGCTGCGGCCTGTATGCCGCCTTGTTCGGAACCCGCCATCGGGTGGCTGCCGATGAAGTCGAGATGACGTCCGGCCAGGATGGGGCCGATGCTGCTGTGCGGGACGCTTTTCACGCTGCCCACGTCGGTGATCAGGCAGCCGGCTGGAAGGCCGGCGTCGATCGCTTGGGAAACGAGAACGGGCATCGAGCCCACCGGCACGGCGAGCACGAGCAGGTCCGCTCCGGCCACTGCCTCTGTTAGATCCGAGGTGGCTCCGCGGATTCCCATCGTTGTGGCGGCGTCCGCGACGGCCTGTCTGCGGGCCCAGAGTTTCACGGACGGTGGGTGCTCCACATGTTTCAAGGCGAGGGCGAGCGAGCCGCCGAGCAGGCCGCCGCCGAGGATCGAGATGTTGGGAAAATCCGCGCTCATTCGAATAAAAAACCGGGTCCAGTGGTCCGGACCCGGCGGGTTTTCTGAAATGGGTGACCGGGAAGACGAACCCTCAGGGAACGCGGAAATATTTTTTCTCGGCCGCAGGATAGGTAGGGTCCTGAACGAGCGTGCCGCTCGGAATATCGCGCACGTCCACCACTTTGTTGTTATAGGGGCTGAAGACGAAGCCGTCCTTGCCGGGGACTTTTTGAGCGAAGGCGTAGTCGCGCTTCGGTTCCACGGGAGGCTTGGGCAAGTCGCCCGTCGGATTGCTTCCGTTTGGATTCGTGGTAGTTCCAGTGGAGGGTTCCTGAGACTTCTTGAGCTCCTCTTCCTGCTTTTTCTTGGTCTCTTCCTCCTGCTTTTTCTTCAGTTCATCAGCAGTCGGGGCGGTTTTGTCCGGACCTTTGACGGGCTTTTTCTTGCTTTCGTCGTAGGGATGGCAGGCAGCCAGCGAGATGCAGACGATGGCTGCGAATCCGGAAATGATGCGGAGATTCATGGTTTTAGTAAGGGAGGGTTGGAAGTTGCTGGTCTTGAGACGTGTGGCAAGTCGGTGTGAGATAGTTGAACTTCCCGCGCCGCGCGTCAAGCAAGCTCCTACCATGCATGGCAGGATATACAGGAAATTTTATATGCTGCCGGCTTGTCGTCTGCGGAAAACCGGGGTGAAATTTCCGGACCACAATGCCGGACGCTACCATCCACACTCTCGGAACGGTTTTGGAGATCCGGGGCACCGTTCTTTACCGGGTCATGCTGCCGAACGGGAAAATCATCCTTGCGCACCTGTCCAAGCGGCTTGCGGACAATGCTGTGGTGTTTTCCATGGACGATAAAGTGGTGCTGGAGATGACCCCGTATGACTTTGATACGGCCCGGATTCTGCGCCTCGTGGATTGAGGGGGCGGGGATTTTCATCCGGAACCGGGGGCAGGGAGGAGCTTTGGTTCCCGAGGGAAGGCGGAAATCGGCGGATTTTGAAAAAAATCCGGTTATTTGCAAAATAGGGCTTGTCAGGTCGGGTTCGACTCCTATGTTCGCCGCCCCGCAATGCGGTCCGGCGCCTATTCCCATCAGCGACGGACCATTTAACACAGGGAAAATTTATCGGGTCAGCTCCGGAGAAAAGCTTCAGCGAGGTTTCCTCGTCGTCGCTCCGGTTTGTCCCCATGCAAAACCAGAACCACGCAGGAAATCATGCCGACCATCAATCAGCTCGTTCGCAAGGGACGCCACACTCCGGCCGAAAAGTCGAAGTCACCCGCACTTGTGAACTGTCCACAGCGCCGCGGAGTTTGTCTTCAAGTGATGACCCGCACGCCCAAGAAGCCGAACTCGGCTCTCCGTAAAGTGGCCAAGGTGCGCCTCACGAACGGATTCGAAGTCATCGCCTACATCGGCGGTGAAGGCCACAACCTCCAGGAACACTCGATCGTGCTCGTTCGCGGTGGCCGGGTGAAGGACCTTCCGGGTGTCCGCTACCACATCGTTCGTGGTTCGCTCGACACCCTTGGAGTCGACAAGCGCCGTCAATCGCGTTCGAAATACGGTGCCAAGCGTCCGAAACCGGGTGCCGCCGCCGCTCCTGCCAAAAAAGGCGGGAAGAAGTAATCCCCATTTAATCCTAACTTTACCCACTCAACGCCATGCCACGCCGCAAGCGAGTTTTTGAAAAGCCGGATCGCCGCGATCCCCGTTACGACAGCGCCCTCGTCGGCCACCTTATCAGCAAGGTGATGACCGACGGCAAGCGTTCCCTCGCACAACGCATCGTTTACGCCGCGATCGAGCGCGCCAACGAAGGAATCGACACCGTCGATCCACTGGAAGTCATCACCCGTGCGGTGGAGAACTCCAAGCCACGCGTGGAAGTGAAATCCCGCCGCGTCGGTGGTGCGACCTATCAGGTGCCGCTTGAAGTGGCTCCGGACCGTTCCGAGTCGCTCTCGATGCGCTGGCTCGTCAACTACGCCCGCAACCGCAAGGGCACCCCGATGCACGTCGCTCTCGCCAACGAGATCAAGGACGCCGCTAACAACCAGGGTGCCGCCGTCCGCAAGCGTGACGACGTTCACAAGATGGCCCAGGCCAACCGCGCCTTCGCCCACTTCCGTTTCTAACACCGATACGCGCTCCGCACTTTCCCGTCCGTGAATCCGAACAGTCCAAACCGCCAATACGTGCTCGAGCGCACCCGGAATATCGGGATCGCCGCGCACATTGATGCGGGTAAGACGACGCTCACCGAGCGGATTCTGTTCTACACGGGAATGATCCACAAGATCGGCGAGGTGCACGATGGTGCCGCCACGACCGACTGGATGGAGCAGGAGCGCGAGCGTGGAATCACCATCACCTCCGCCGCCGTGACCACCGAATGGTGGCAGCGCGCCGAAGAGGGGACCGTGAAACTTTTCCCCGAGCAAAAGCAGCGCATCAACATCATCGACACTCCCGGCCACGTGGACTTCACCGCCGAGGTCGAGCGTTCGCTGCGGGTGCTGGATGGTTGCATCGTGGTTTTCTGCGGAGTCGCCGGAGTTCAGCCGCAGTCTGAAACCGTCTGGAGACAGGCGACAAAATACAACGTGCCGCGCATCGTGTTCGTCAACAAGATGGACCGCACGGGGGCTGATTTCGACAACGTCTTCAACGAGGTGAAGGAAAAGCTCGGTGCCAACGCCGTTAGAATCCTGATACCGATCGGTTGCGAAGACCATCTCACCGGCCAGATCGACGTTGTCAACCAGCGGGCCGTCTATTTCTCGGACGACGAGAAGTATGGTTCCACTTATCACATCAAAGAGCTGGAAGGCGACCTGAAGGACATCGCTGCCGAAGCTTACGAGGAACTCGTTCATGCCGTTGCCGATGTGGATGAGCAAGTCGGCGAGAAGTTCCTGATGGAAGAGCCGGTTTCCCTTGAGGAACTCAAACAAGGCATCCGCCGCGCCACTATCGCCAACAAGCTGATCCCCGTCGCCGGTGGCTCCGCTTTCAAAAACAAAGGTGTGCAATATCTGCTGGACGCCGTCATTGACTACCTTCCCAGTCCGCTCGACATCCCGTCAGCCATCGGCATGGACCCCGACAACTCCGAGCATCAAATCGAGGTCATCACATCGGACCACGAGAAGTTCGTCGCCCTCGCCTTCAAACTTTGGGCTGACAAGTATGTCGGCAAACTCGTCTTCTTCCGCGTTTATTCTGGTGTCATCAAAAAGGGCGACACGGTTTACAATCCCCGCACCCGCCGCTCCGAGAGAGTCGGCCGTTTGATCCAGATCCAGGCCAACGAGCACAAGGACATTGATGCCTGTTACGCCGGTGACATTGCCGCCATGGTCGGCCTCAAGAACGTTACTACTGGCGACACGCTTGCCGCCGAGAAACACGACGTGGTTCTCGAACCCCCAACCTTCCCGGAACCGGTCATCTCGATGGCCGTCGAGCCGAAAACCAAAGCCGACCAGGAGAAACTGGCACTTGCCCTGTCCCGCCTTTCCGAAGAGGACCCGACCTTCATGGTCAAGACCGACGAGGAAACCGGCCAGACCATCATTTCCGGCATGGGTGAGCTTCACCTGGAGATCATCATCGATCGCATCCGCCGCGAGTTCAAAGTGGAAGCCAATACCGGCGCTCCGCAAATCGCGTACCGCGAAACCATCACCAAAGCCGCGGGCGGCGAAGGCAAGCTGGTCAAACAATCCGGCGGTCGCGGCCAATACGGCCACGTCATTCTCTCGATGAAGCCCAACGAAAAGGGCAAGGGCCTGACGATTGAAAACAAGGTCGTGGGCGGCACCATTCCGAAGGAATACATCAGCGCCGTGCTCAAAGGCGTGAACGAAGCGATGACCAACGGCATCATCGCCGGCTACCCGGTCATCGACGTGCATGTCGAGATCCTCGATGGCTCCTACCACGATGTGGATTCCAACGAGAACGCCTTCACCATGGCCGCCATCTTCGCGATGAAGGATGGTTTCAAGAAGGCCAAGTCCATTTTGTTAGAGCCGATCATGGCCGTCGAAGTCTCCACTCCGGATGACTATCAGGGCGACGTGATGGGCGATCTGAGCCGCCGCCGCGGACAGATCCAGAACACTGAAATGAAAGGCAAGCTCTCCATCGTGCATGCCAATGTCCCTCTCAAGGAAATGTTCGGCTATTCCACAGCCGTCAGGACCCTCTCCTCGGGCCGCGCTTCGTATGCGATGACACCATCGCACTTCGAGCAAGTCCCGAACAATATCGTCGAAGAAATCGTCAGCGACCGCTTAGGCTGATTTCTCGCCCTGTAGACCCACCACGTAAACCGTCAAATAACCTTCTCCACCATGGAAAATCAGAAAATACGCATCCGCCTGCGCGCCTTCGACCACCGCGCGATCGACCGCTCCGCCCAGGAAATCGTGGAGACCGCCAAGCGCACTGGCGCCCGCGTTGCCGGCCCGATTCCACTTCCGACCCGCATCGAGAAGTTCAGTGTCAACCGTTCGGTCCACGTCAACAAGAAGTCCGCCGAACAATTCGAAATCCGCACCCACAAGCGCCTGCTCGACATCGTCGATCCGACCGCCCGCACGGTGGACGAGCTCAAGAAGCTCAACCTGCCAGCCGGTGTTGACATCACCATCCGCATCTGAGTTTCCGCCATCAGGACTCTGATTCTCTAACTTTCTAACTCAACTTCTCTTAAGCCATGTCACTCGGCCTTCTCGGCAAAAAACTCGGTATGACCCGTCTGTTCGACCAACAGGCCGGGATCATGATTCCCGTCACCGTCATCGACGTTTCCGGCAACACCATCCTTCAAACCAAGACTCCTGAGAAGGACGGCTACACCGCCGTGCAGGTTGGCTATGGCGATCAAAAGGAACAACGTTCCATCAAGCCGGATCTCGGCCGCTTCAAGAAAGCCGGTTCCACGCCGAAGCGCTTCGTGAAGGAATTCCGTTTCGAAACCGGTGCCGCTGCTCCCGAAACTCACACGGGTATGGAAACCTTCACCGCCGGCCAATGGGTTGACGTGATTGGTGATTCCAAGGGCAAAGGCTTCCAAGGTGCCGTCAAGCGCCACGGTTTCGGTGGTCTCAAGATGACCCACGGATCCATGATGCACCGCAGGACGGGAGCCATCGGTTGCCGTTCCACACCGGGTCGCGTCTGGAAGAACCAGAAGATGCCCGGCCACATGGGCACCACCCGCACCACCGTGCAGAACCTCAAAGTCGTCGCCGTTCGTCCTGAAGACGGTGTCATCCTCGTTTCCGGAGCGGTCCCAGGCACCAAGGGCAGTTATGTCACCGTGCGCGCCGCCAAGAAAAAGACCGCCTGATCTCAAGGCAATCGTTTAACTCTCAAGATTCCAAGTCATGTCCGCCAAGTCACTCACCGTCGAAGACGCCCAGGCCGCCAACCTCGTGCTGGTCGGTCCGGAAAAAGGACGCCAAGCCGTTCACGATCTCGTGACCGCCTACCGCGCCAACCGCCGCACCGGCTCCGCCTGCACCAAAACCCGCGGCGAGGTTTCCGGAAACAACAAGAAGATCTATAAGCAGAAGGGAACCGGTGGCGCACGTCACGGTGACAAGCGCGCTCCCATCTTCGTCGGTGGTGGTGTCGTCTTCGGCCCGCGTCCCCGCGATTACTCGAAGAAGGTCACCAAGACCGTTCGCAAGCTGGCCCTGCGCCGCGTCCTCGGCGACCTCGTCGCCGGTGGCAAGATCCAGACGGTTCCTTCGTTCGCCATCGCCGATGGCAAGACCAAGTCCTTCCTCGCCGCGATCAACGCGATCACCACACCGGGCAGGATCCTCGTGGTTTCCAACTCCTTCGATGACTCCACCTACCTGGCCGGCCGCAACGTCGCCCATGTGCAGCTCGTCACCGGTTCCGACGTCAACGTCGAACAACTCCTCCTTGCGAACTCCGTCATCCTTGTCGGTGACGCGCTTCAAACCCTCGCGCAACGCAGCGCCTGAACCCCGGACCCCACACCGAGATCATGAAAGACATTTACCAGGTCATTAAAAACGTCCGCCTCAGCGAGAAGGCCACCCTTCTTCAGGAGACAAACAACGAAGTCACTCTCGAAGTCGATCGCAAGGCCAACAAGCTGGAGATCAAACAAGCCGTCGAGACGCTCTTCGGAAAAACCGTCGTGGGAGTCCGCACCGCCAATTATGACGGCAAGCTCCGCCGCCAACGCCGCGCTGATGCGGGCCGCACCAACCACTGGAAAAAAGCCATCGTTCGTCTGAAGGAAGGCGAGTCGCTCGATCTCATCTGAGCGATTCACCCGCTGTTCCAAACGTAAAACTTCACAGTTCCGCGAGTCATGCCACTGAAAAATTTCAAGCCCATCACCCCATCCGCGCGCTACAAGAACCTTCCTTCGTGCGAAGAGGTTACCAAGAGCAAGCCTGAGAAGAGTCTGCTCACGCCCTTGAAGCGCAGCGGCGGCCGCAACAACACCGGCCGCATCACCTGCCGTCACATCGGCGGTGGCCACAAGCGCCACTACCGTTTGATCGACTTCAAGCGCGGCAAACAGGACGTGCCAGCCACGGTTGTCGGCATCGAATACGATCCGAACCGCACCTGCCGCATCGCCCTCATCCAGTATGAGGACGGACAGAAGTCCTACATCCTCGCTCCGCTCGGTCTTGAGGTCGGTGCCACCGTGATCTCCGGTGCCAACGTCGCTCCCAAGACCGGCAACGCGATGCCGCTCAGCGCCGTGCCGCTCGGAACTTCCATTCACAACATCGAGCTCATCCCGGGCAACGGTGGCAAGGTCGCCCGCGCCGCCGGCCAACTCGCCGTGCTCTCCAACCGCGATGGCGGCTGGGCGCTCGTGAAAATGCCTTCCGGTGAAATCCGCCGCTTCAATGATCGTTGCTTCTGCACCATCGGCCAGGTCGGCAACCGCGACCACATGAACGAAACCTCCGGCAAAGCGGGTCGCACTCGCTGGCAGGGTGTTCGCCCAACCGTCCGCGGCATGACGATGAACCCGGTTGACCACCCGAACGGTGGTGGCGAAGGCAAGTCCAAGTCCGGTGGTGGTCGCCAGCACCTTCTCAGCCCATGGGGTCACGCGAAGGGCCAGAAGACCCGCAACAAGAAGAAGACCACCGCGGTCTACATCGTCGAGTCCCGCCACAAGCGGAAGTAATTTTCAACCAGCATCCAACGCACTTCATATATGCCACGCTCTCTCAAGAAAGGCCCCTACGTTGATCAGAAGCTTCTCGCCAAGATCGACGCCGTTGCCGACGCCGGAACCGACCGCAAGCCCATCAAAACCTGGAGCCGCAAGTCGATGATCACCCCGGACTTCGTCAGCCACAACTTCGCCGTGCACAATGGCAAGACCTTCGTTCCCGTGTATGTCACGGAAAACATGGTCGGTCACAAACTCGGTGAATTCGCTCCGACCCGTATTTTCCGCAACCACGGCGGCATCGGCAAGAAGTAAGCCCCTGGATTCTTCTCCTTCCTCATGCGCTCCACATTCCATTCAAAAGCCGCCGCCGCCGCCTTCGGGCTGTTGGTTTCGGCTGGAGTGTGCCCCGCACAAGCGCCGGATCCGGAACAGCTTCAACGCATCATCGGCGATCTTCAGCAGAAGAACCAAGCCTTGGAGCGCAGCCTCGCCGAAGCGAACCGCGGGGAGAAACAAGCCGCCGAACAACTCGCCCAAGTCCGCGGGCGACTTGAGGCACTTGGCAAGAACCTGCTCGATGGCGGCGACGACCGTCTCATCCAGGCAGCTTCGGATCTTCAACTCGTCAACGAGCGGATTACGGAACTCGAAGGCTCCGTCACCCGTCTCGCTGCATCGGTCCAGGACTACCTTCGTCAGGCGGTGGTATCCGATCCGGATGCGCGACTTCGTGTGGAAACTTCGCTAAGAGAGCTTGACGCGGTCCTCGGACTGCGCCAGAAGCCCCGCCCCGATGTCCGGACCGGTTCGCTCCAGCAGGCCCGCATCGTCAGTCTTGATCAGGAAAGCGGCATGTTGGTTCTCAATATTGGTGAAAGCCAGGGAGCCAGAATCGGCATGACCTTCCGCCTCACCCGTGGGCAACAGCCTTACGGAAAAGCCATTTTATCCGATGTCCGCAAGGGCGTCAGCGGTGTTTTTGTCGAGTCCCTCGACAACGGCGCCGACGCACCGCGCCCCGGCGACCTCGCCATTCTCGAAACACAAGCCCAAGAGCAGTAACCACTCACGCCAGCCGACCATGGAAGTCAAAAGCACCAGTAAATATGTCCGTCTCTCGCCCAAGAAGGCGCGCGACGTAGCCCGTGTCATTCAAGGCCTTCCGGTCTCGAGCGCACTCGATATCCTCACCTTCACTCCGAAGAAGGCCGCACAGCTCATCGGCAAGACCCTCAAGACCGCCATTGCGGATGCGGAAAACAATTTTTCGTTGGATACCGGCACCCTTGTGATCAAGGAAGCCGTCATCGGGGCGGCCCCCACCCAGCGCCGTTTCAAGCCGCGTGCCAAAGGTTCCGCCGGGCCGATTCTTCGCCGCTCCAGCCATATCTCCATCACCCTCGTGGGTTCCGCTCCCGAGAAGAAAAAGAAGGTCGCCCGCAAGGCAGCCGCCAAAACCACCGAAGAAGCTCCCGCCGCTGCTGCTGCCGCCACGGAGGAACAAGCCTGAATCAATCCCTTCTAACATCCCTCACCGAACATGGGCCAGAAAGTAAATCCGATCGCATTCCGCCTCGCAGTCAATAAAGACTGGCGCTCGAAGTGGTATGCCAGCGGCAAAGACTACACCGACAAGCTCCACGAAGACCTCGCCGTCCGTGGTTATCTCAAGAACAAGCTTCAGAACGCCGGGCTTGCCCGTGTGGTGATCGAGCGTGCTTGGAACAGCGTCCGCGTCACCCTTCACACCTCGCGCCCCGGTCTGATCATCGGTCGCCAGGGCAAGGAAATCGAAGTGATGACCAAGGAAATCACCGACATCTGCAAGGGTGCCCAGGTCAAGATCGACATCATTGAAATCCGCAAACCGGAACTCGACGCCCAGCTCGTCGCCGAGCAGATCGCCGTGCAGCTTGAGCGCCGGATCAGCTTCCGCCGCGCCATGAAGCGAGCGCTCCAGACCGCCATGGAATTCGGTGCCGAAGGCATCCGTCTCCGTTGCGCCGGCCGCCTCGGTGGTGCGGACATCGCCCGTGCCGAAGGCTACCGCGAAGGCAAGGTGCCACTTCAGACTCTCCGTGTTCCTCTCGACTACGGCTTTGCCGAGGCCCGCACCGTTTACGGCATCATTGGCGTGAAGTGCTGGGTCAACAAGAAAGAGGACGACGGCACCGGCGGTGGCAGACCGCAGGGTGACCGTGGTGACCGCGGCAACCGTGGCGGCGACCGCCGTGGCGGTGGTGACCGTGGTGGCAA
>CANBTO010000071.1 GCA_947372405.1 Verrucomicrobiaceae bacterium | reverse complement strand
AGAAATCCGAACCCGTGCGTGCAGTGCCATTGCCAATGGTTCCACCGGCACCAAAAATGTTGTTACCGAGCGGACCGAACGGAGTAACGATCCAGTCGAAGCCCAGTTCCTCGCCATTTTCCTGAGCGATTTCGACGAACTTGGTGGTGATCTTCACCTGCTTCGGCTGCTTGTTGATCATCGCGTTGACAAGCTGCTCCACCTTGTCCAGTTCCGACGGCGTGTTGGTAACGAGCAGCACGCCCGAGCTGCTGAGGGTCGCCGAGGTTCCTTCCGGAAATGCAATGCCGGATTTTTTGAGCAGCTCGATGATTGGCGGACGGGCGGTCAAACCTCCTTTGGCACCGCCGGAAGCACCTGCGCCTGCGGCCGCACCTGCAAAGGGATCGGCAGCCGCATGTTCACCACCGCCACCGCCATCTCCACTGTCAAGGGAGGAGGAAAAATCCGGAGGAACCGAGAACGTGCGGGTGAAGATATCCTCACCGGACTCGGTCTGTGGCACCAGCGTCACGGCGAAATCATCCACCTTGTAGCGAAGCTTGGTCTGGTCACAGATGTATTTGAGGGCCACAGCCAAAGGCACGTTGCGGATACGCAGTTCACGAACGCGCAGCGAGCCGGGCTCGGCTCCAGCCGCAGGCAGGCCGGGGGCGGCGGCCTCGGCCGGGACACCGGCATCCGGACCGGGAGTCGCGACGGCTCTCGGGCGGCGAATCACGAAGTTCACGCCCTTCTTCGCCGGATCCAGCTCCAAGGTGTCGAGTTCAGCGGCACGCAGTCGAAGGAATTCGATGGCTTCCTCAACGGTGGTATCTTCGAAGTCGATCTTGGGAATGATGATGCGCTTGAGCTTTTCCGTGATGTAGGCAACACCCTCGGTGCCTACAGGTGGTCCGTTTCGACCTTCCGGAAGATTCGGCGCGTTGACAGGAACCGCAAGTTCCCATGCGGCATCCACCTGCATGAGCAGCTCGGCGCGGGTGTGGTCATAAGCGGCACGGTAGTAATCGGACTTCGCTTGGGCGAGGCGCTCCAGACCGCGGCGGGCGGCGGAGTTGTATGGATCGATACGCAGCACGTTCTCATACTCGTGCTTTGCGTCGTCAAACTTGCCGAGATTGTAGTTCCCCTCGGCGGTGTAAAGGCCGCGGCGGACCTTGTCCACGTTCTGGGTGTGCTCGTAGGTCAGCGCCGGATTCGTGCGAATCGGATCATCCAAATAGCCGATCTCACGCTTGGCGTCGCCATTGTTCGGATCCACTGCGAGGATTCCCTCAAGCAGGGTACGGGCCTCGGCATACTTACCGACCTTGCGATCCTGCATGGCAAGCGCGATGCTGGCATCACTGAGGTGGGCGATGTAGCTTTGGCGGCGATCCGCGAAAATCGGAGCGTTCGGCACCTTCTGGAGAGCCTGGGTGTATTTATCGACGGCCTGTTGATAGTCGCCCTTGGCGTATGCATCACGACCCTCGGCAAGCAGACGATCGCCTTCGACGACGGCTTCCTGACGGCGGATCATTTCCCGCTCGGCGAGACCGCTGCGGCCGTAGCTGCCTTCGCCGGCGTTCGCCACGGTGATGATGGCGGGCATGGTGGACGCCGCGGCCATCAACGCGACGGCGGTGCGACTGGATCGATACATTGGCGTTTTTTGCATATTGAGCTGAGGTGTTCTGGCGATGTTTGAGAGCTTTGGGAAGCGATTTTTTGAAAGAAGCTATTCGTTGACGTGAGGCATGCTGCCTTTGTTGATTTCGACGGTTTTGCGAACCCCCTGCGCGTCAGTGTATTCGACGATCACGGAACCCGGGGTGACGCTTTTGAGGAGGTAGTCGTTCTTCCCTGAATCACGAGGGAGGGAAAACGCGGTGTTTTCCTCAACCTTGAACTCCTCACCGTTCTTGCCCAGGGCCTCAAGGGAGAAAACCGCCGTCCGGTCATACTGCAGGTAGTCGCTCTTGCGGGCTTCCGACAATGGCGCGGGAATCTCGTAAATCTTGCCTTTTTTGTTGGAGCGCTGGTCCTCAATGCGGGCGATGGTGACGTCCACTTCGGATCTGGTGCTTTTGTTCATTTCCTTGCGGACTTCCGTACCGAGGAACTTGAAGCGGTTGACTGCCACCGGGCCAGTGGCGAAGAACATGCCGCCCGGCTTGATTGCTTCGCCGGGGGGGAGCTTGTTTTTCAGAGGCTTGGAGTCCTCGTAGCTGAAAGGATAATCTCCATTACCAGCCTCCGAACCGGGGCGCAGCACCCATGTTAGGCTCTCGTCCTTCACATACATGAGCTTGGCGATGAGCGGCGGGTAGGACCTGCTGCTGTTCGGATCGGTCTTGGCACGAAATTCCTCGATATTGGAGAAACCGTCGCCATCGGGATCGCGGTTCGGTGAGTCGGCGAATCCAGGATCCAGGCGGTTATCAAGCCACCAGGTGTTCGGTATGGGAGGATGAACCGGCGCGTCCTTGAGGAGATCGATCGGCTTGTCAGGTTCGCTGCTCTTGATGAAAAGCGAGATGCCGGTGAAGAGATCCACCGATCGGTCTCCGTCAAGGGCCCTGTTCCAGGTGCGGTCAAGTTTCATCGACTGCAGTGCCTTGGGAATCAGATCCGCACCCGCCACCGCGGTATTGTTGTTGCCGCCGCCCTTGAGACCCATGTTGAAGTCCTTGTTGACATCGTCGAATTTCGACCATCCGAGGTAGGCGAGGCCGGCCGCGAGGATGATGCCCACCGCAAGCACGGCTTTTTCGTAATTCTTGTTAACCCAGGACATGGTTTGAAAATTGGAGTGGATCGGGTTTACGGAAGGGTTTTGGCTGGCAGGAACTGCATGATGTCGAGCCGGATAAAGACCTGGATCTCCTCGTCACCGAGAACCGGGGCGAGGATTCTGCTGGAATCCGAAGTGGCAACCGGAGCCGCATCCTCCTTGGGTTTCTTTCCGGTATCGGGCTTGTCATCAGGGAAGACGAATGCACCGCCGAACACACCGCCAGCCGCATCGCCTTTGGCAGCGGGTTTATCGAACTTCGCATCGCTGGTGCGCGGCGGTTCCTTTTTCGCGTTGGCCACCCGGATCGAGCGGATCACGACATATTGTCCCTCGGACTTGATGATCGCGGAACAAAACTCACGCAGTGTCTTTTCAGGTCCCTTGAAGGTGATCTCAAGCGGCAGGGGGCGGGCCACTTCATTTTCCAAAGGCTTGTATTCCTTGCCTTCCTCCTCAGGAAGAACCTGACGATAGATGTTCTTCAGTTCGGTGGTTCCCGACTTCGCAAGCGTCAGCATCAGGTTCTGGATGACGCCAAGCTGGTAGTCCAGAATGCCTGTGGTGCTGCCACTTGCAAGGGTGGTCTTGTAGTTCGCGAAACCGCAGAAATAACCTTCAGGCATTTTTGTGCGGAACTCCTCGAAGGCCTTGCGGGTGCGTTCGTCCGCAGCCTTGAGTTTGTTGGTGAAATCCTGCGGCGAGATGTTCTTGATTTCCTTCGGCCTGAACCCATCGAAAGCGGTCTGAAGGGATCCGGCGGCTGTCCTGTATTCATCGAGCGCCTTTTGTTTGCCGTTCCGGTTGTCCTCGGTGGGATAGGGAGAGAGTTTCTCGAACTGCGCGGCTTCGGCACTCGCGGCATCAAAATCCGCTTTGGCCTTTTCATAGCGGCCCTGTCCCTGGGTTCCCACAAAATACAGCAGTGCCGCGCCTACGAGCGTGCCACCCCCGAGAGCCACCACAAATTTGTTATCCTTGATCCAACTCATAAATCAGACGGGCGATAGATTGAACACTTCACTTGATGGCGACCTCACGGGTCAGAGGCAGGGTGATTTCAAATGGCTGCGCAAGCTCCCCTGGCTTGGCGGCCACAGACGTGATGATGAGGATCTTGCCCAGATTCTGGTCATCCACGAGGTCGATGGGGTGCTTGGGATCCTTGGGGTTTTTGATCGAAAACTGGAAGCTGGTCGATTTGTCCCGGAGGTTTTTCAGCAGCTCCGAGACCAAGGTCTGGCTTTTCGGGTTCTCCCTCCAGAATCCTTTGATCCGAATCGCATTCGCAGCCACGGCCTGGCTTTTGGGAGCGGCACCGACCTTGCCCTTCGGGGCGGGTTGCTGAGTCTCGGTCTTCACCACGGACTCCGACAAGGGGGACGATCCGTATGCCGTATTGTAAAATTCCGTTTTGACGGCTGGCTTGCCGTTGACGGTTTTGGTGGGATCGGACTTGGCATCCAGCGCTGCGACGGGATCGTAACCAATGAGGGGTTCGAAGTCGGTGAGCCATACGGCATCGCTGGCAAACGCACCTTTAAGTTCCTCAAGCAGGTCCAGCCAGAAAACATGGTCCTTCTCGATGTCCGTGTAGGCACCGGCCACCTCACGCAGAGCGGCCTCCTTTTTGAGCAGAGCGTCGATTTGGGTTTTCACCGGAGCCAGCTTGGCACGCGTCTCTTCCATGTGACGGGCCTGTTTGTCGGCCAAGGTGGCGGTGACGTTCTGGCAGACCGCCCAACCACCCACGCCGACCAGCAGAGCGATGGCGGCGGCAACGAAATAAGGCTTTCTGCGGTCCGACGCACGCATCTGCTCGACCACGACCGGCACCAGATCGATGTTGATCTCGGATTTGCCGATTCCCCGCAGCCCGAGTCCAACCAACTCACCCATCAGGTGCCCTTCACGCTGGATCAGGGAGGCGTCGACGCCTTTCGAAATGGCGACGTTGCGCACCGGGTTAAAGTATTCGACAGGAAGGTTGAGTTTCTCTTGGAAGAACTCCAGCGTGTAGGGGAGATTGGCCCCTCCGCCAGCAAGCATCACCCGCCGGGGCGCGCTGCCCGCATGCTGGCTGCGGTAATAGTTCGTGGTCCGGGCGATTTCGGCCGGCAAGCGGCTGAGCGAGTTGCGGATCACCATCGCCAGCGCGGCAACCGCCTCATCCATTTGCTCCGTGTGGCCTCCTCCGAGAGCCACCAAGCCATTGGAGATCTTCTGGTGTTCCGCTTCCAGGAAAGGAATGTTGTATTCCTTGGAAATGGCGGCGGTGATGGCCGCACCACCGATGGCGATGCTGCGGGTGAAAAACCGCTTGCCCTCGATGTAAAGAAGGTTGCTGGTCTTGGCACCAATATCGATCAGCAGGATCGGTTCCTCGGGATTTCCGTAAGTCGAACGGAACGCGTTGTAGAGGGCCATCGGCGCAACATCGACCTCGGATGTCCCGAGACCGCCTTCATTCACGGCACCGTTGATTTCATCCAATGCATCGGCCTTGATCGCCACGATCACCACTTCCTTTTCGGCACCACCCTCGATGAGTTCGTAATCCCAAACCACTTCCTGAAGCGGGAAGGGCACATGTTGCTGGGCCTCGAAAGTGACCAATTGCTCGATGTTGTCCTCCTGCAGTGGCGGAAGCTTTACAAAACGCGTGAAAACCGCCTGGCCCGAGATGGCGTATCGCGCCTTGGCCTTGGTCAATTTGAGCCGCTTCACGAGATCGCCAATCGCGACATGGGTCTGGGCGATCCTGGAAGCATCCATCAGCGGATCCGCGACAATCGATTCCGAATCATAGGCCTTGAGAACCAAGCCGCCGTTTTTTGAAACTTCAAAAACGGCCATGCTGATGCGCTGGGAACCAATGTTGAGTGCGACGGTCGTCTGATTGTCAGCCATGATGCGATGAAGATGAAAAAGGACGTGATGGACCGGATACAGCCTGAAACCGATGGGCGGGGTCCCGTTTACTTGTTGGAGGTGGGGCTTACTTCGGCGTAGCGGTCCCACCACATGTCCTTGAAGGGCGTCTCGGACTTGTTCAAAAGAGGCACACTGTCCGAGCGGGAAATCTTGTCCGAGGGCACGTTCCACCAGCCGGCTTTGCCCTTGTTGGTTTGCTCTTCGACTTTCTGACCGTTGACGAGCACCTCGTAGCCGACGTATTCAATGGCGGTCTTGCTGATCCGGTCCGAACCCGTCAGGCGCTTCATTGAGGCGGGGGAAATGTAAATGGAGAAATAAATATCCTCGTCCAAAGGAATGTTCACGTGCTCCACATCCTTGGTCGCGAGCAGGAAAGTCCCCGGCTTGTCGGGATTCTTGAGCGCGATGTACCACTTGACGGTGAGTTTGTCGCAGGTCTTGGACTTGGGCTCGGGCTGGAGCAGGACCTTGAGTTTGACTTCCATTTCAAGCCAATCCTTCGGCTTGAACGGCTTCTGCTTGCCTCCCGCAAACTCCGGGGACGGAAGCTGGTCGAACGAAGGCTTGTCTCCCATGACCTTGGCCGCCTGGCCGGAGGCGGTGACCGCAGAAAAACAAGTGACGGCGGCCAATGCTGCCAGTGAAAGGAATTTTCGGGACGGAGTGTGATTCATACGGTCGGGGTTTAAAGGAAACTAGGGAATCGGCTTTCGGGTTGACCAGAGAAAATAACGGTTTTCGCGAAAATTTTGTAAGAAGTAAATACGAGGGCTCTACCTTTCGCCACAAGCGATTGACGAGGTGCCGTTTGCCGCGCATCACTCGGCCATGGCACATGCGGATTTTTCTCTCAATCTCGGGCTTCCCCAGGTCGTCGGGAGCTTCGGAAGCATCAATGATCTCGTCAATTCGGACGTACATGCCGTCCAAAGGGCATGCGACATCGTGGAAATCCGCCTCGATTTGCTCGCCTCGGAGACGGGATCGGTGGATTCGTCGATGTGGGGGCATATGGGGAAAATCCCACTGCTTTTCACGGCCCGCAGGTCGGAAGAAGGTGGTGCCCGCAGGCTCAACGCGATGGAACGAACCGGTTTGCTGCGTTCCGCGCTGGCCCAGGCGACATTGATCGACATCGAGGTCGCCAGCATCAGTGAAATGGTAGACCTGCTCCAAACCGTCGGAATCCACGGGATTCCTTGGATCGCCTCGTTCCACGATTTCGACAAACTGCCGGAAACCTCCGCGCTCGAAACCGCCGCAAAGCGCGCCAAAGACGCCGGCGCAGCCGTTTTCAAAGCCGCAGCGAAACTGAATTCGCCTGCGGATCTCGCCCGCCTCGCGGAGTTCCAGCTCGCGGATCACGGATTGCCGGTCTCGACGATGGGCATGGGTTCTCTGGCCGCCGTTTCACGTCTCCTTTGCGCCCAATGCGGCAGCGTTTTGAACTACGGCTACCTCGGAAACGAACCCACCGCCCCCGGCCAATGGGACGCCGCATCATTGAAACAAGCCATCGCCCGCCTCGCCATGTTCAAGATCTAACCGATCACCTCCACCGGCGCGTCCGGCAGGGCGTTGAGGAAGGCTTTGCCGTAGCGTTTGGTGAGGATGCGGTTGTCCAGGATGCAGACGAGGCCCTTGTCCTTTCCGGTGCGGATCAGGCGACCGACACCCTGGCGCATCTTCAGGATGGCCTCGGGCACCGAGT
Source organism: Verrucomicrobiaceae bacterium (assembly GCA_947372405.1). The sequence continues at coordinate 6,498 of CANBTO010000071.1, read as the reverse complement.
AGTCCATGAACGGATTCCCGCCCGCGGCCTCGATGGCTTCGAGGCGGGAGGCTGTCAGAGGATGGTCCGGCACGGCAAAGGGCAGGCGGGTGACGATCACGTTGGAAAGCGCCTCGCCGGGCACGTCCACGCCGGTCCAAAAACTGTCCGTGCCGAAGAGCACGCTGTGAACGTCGTTTCGAAATTCCTCGATCATCTTGTGCCGCGGCATGCCCTCGCCCTGCATCAGCACGCGCCAGCCTTGTTTCTTGAAAAACTTCTCCAGGCGCTGCGCCGCATCGCGCATGGTTCGGTAGCTGGTGAAGAGCACGAAGGCCCGTCCATCGCTCTCCAGCACCGAGAGGCGGATGCCTTCCGCGAGCATCTCGTCATACTTCGGCGTCCCTGGATCGGGCACGGACTTGTAGATCCGCACGCGCATCTGTTTCTGATAGTCGAACGGGCTGCCGATGCACAACGCACGGGCTTTTTCCGCACCCACGCGGCCGCGGAAGTAACCGAGCTTCGGGTCCCCCACCCCGAGCGTGGCGCTTGTTAGAACGATGCCGCTGCCATTTCCGAAAAGCAGCGGGCGCAAGCGTTCCGCCACGTTCACCGGCGCGGCGTGCAGGCTGTATTGCGTCTCGTCGCGACCGCCGCGCTCGACCCAGTAAACGCTGTCGTCCGCCGCCTGATCGAGAAACGCGGCCACCGCGCCGTGGGACTCGCGCAACCTGCGCGAGGCGTCCAACAGTTCGGACTTCGTGCTCTCGCCATCCACGTCGGCAGCGAGCGCGTCGATTTCCTGCCAGAGCCTGCGCAGTGGTTCGGCGAGGGTGTTAGGAACCAGTTCCGGCTGCCGCACGCGGCATTCCTTCGAGTAGTTGCCGAAGTTCGAAACATCGCCGAGCTGTCCGAAGAAATTGTCCGACGCATCGAGCGCGTTCTCCACGGCGACCATGGCGGAGGCCTTTCGGAAATGTTTGAGGATGCCCTTCCTGGTCTTTGGATGATAGAGCCGCTGGAGATCGAAACGCAGGCCGGCTTGTGAAACGCGCAAGCCTAACTGAACGGCGGCGACCTGTTCGATCGTGTGCGCCTCATCGAGCACGGCGAAGTCGTTGGGGAAGAGAAAACCCTTGTTTTTCCGGTTTTCCTCGTCGGTTTCCTCCATGTCCGTGTTGAGCAGCGCGAAGAACAGCGTGTGGTTCACCACGATGAGTTTCGCATCGGCAGCGGCCTTGCGCGCCTCTTGGAAAAAGCAGTTTCCGCGCGGGCCGCAATTTCTGGCAGTGCAGATGTGCGCCTCGCTGCAAACCTGAAGCCACACCTTCATCTGCGGTTGAAAATCCAGATCGCTCAGCGTGCCGTCGCGCGTGCCTTCCGCCCATCGGCGGATCGCTTCGAGCTCGTCGTTTTCCGAGCTGGTGAAGAGATCGCCGGACTGGTCGAGCGCGCGGCGCAGGCGCTGCGGACAGAGGTAGTTCTGCCGCCCTTTGAGCAGCACGGTCGGCAGCTCGTCGCCGACGAGTTTCCGAACAATCGGGATGTCCTTGCGGACAAGTTGTTCCTGGAGGTTGATCGTGTGGGTGGAGATGACCCCCTTGCGACCGGTCGCCAGCGCGAAACGTGCGGCTGGCAGCAGATAGGCGAGCGATTTTCCGACGCCGGTGCCCGCTTCGGCGACAAGCGGCGCGGAGTTCAAAAACGCTTCGGCCACCGCCACCGCCAGCTCCTGTTGTTGCGGCCGGTATTCGAAGTCCCGGGACTTCGCGAGGATGCCTTTCGGCGAAAACGCCTCGCGCACCGAGTCACAAAACCCGGGGATCGGCTGGCCTTCCGTTGCGAAAATCATCTGCGGTGCATCGCATCCGGCAATCGCTCCGCTGCCAAGCCGCAAGTTTCGGCCTGTCTCTCCCAACCCCGTCGTCCGACTCCCGATCCCGCTTCTCCCGGCTTTACACCGGCAAGGTCGCCTCCATCATGGAAACCGGTTCAACAACACCCTGTTTCGATGAAACACGCCTTCGTCTTTCTATTGCTGGTCATTGCCCTGCTTCAAACGTTGTCGGCGTATATGTACGACCCGGCATCCTTGCGCAGCCTTGCGATCGACGCGTCGCTAATCATTGAGGGCGAACCGGTGGGCGCGGAACCGGGAATCATGCCGGAGAAATTCAAGGTGAGCCAGGTCCTGAAGGGTGAAGGTCATCTAACGGGGACCACCATCAAGATCATCGATCAGGGTGAACTTAAGTTGACCTCATTCTGGGAGCGGGACGAGCTGGGCAAGCCCGTGACGCGAGGCATCACCAAGGCACTGCTGTTTCTTACCGAGTCCAAGGACGCCGATGGCAAGCCGACCCATGTTCTGTTACTATCAGGCATCCGGGCCATCAGTTCGAAAGGCGAGGTTTTGCTACCGGTTCAATTCATGAACCCAGGCCCACTGACTCTCAGCACGGCCTTCGAGGGCATGCATGGATGGGATGAAATCATTGCCCGAGTGCGCGATGACATGCCGAAAATCGAGCGGATTCTGGCAATGGAAAAGATCGCCGACCCCGCCGAACGCAACCGGGTGGTTCTGGCATGGATCAAGTCCCACAAGGACGAATTCGGCGGCGGCTATTGGGAAGGAAATGAAAAGGGATGGGCTCAGATTGAATGGATGGTTTTCGAATGGGTGCTGGCCACATGCATTCCGGACGATGCCTGGCGCGCCACTGAACTTGCCGTAGAACTCAACGTGGGAAGCAGGGAATCCTTTCCGTCGTTTTGCTCGCCGCGGGGGCGGGAGTTGTTGTTGGAGAAAGTGTTCGATCCTGCGGTGGATGAGAAAATCCGGCTGAAGGCATTGCGCGAGTTGAACGGCGCGATCTGGTATCCTGATGAAAAACGTTATCCCGGCATTCGAAGGGTAACGCCGGAAGAGCAGGTCCGTGTGATCGAGCGGATGATTCCCTTGTTGGACCATCCACAAGCCGCATGGCGGCTGGAGGCGGCACGTGTGGTTTTCGAAGCCAGTTATCCGGGGGATTCCAACTATAACCACCGGATCGACAAACGGGCGGTGCCTCGACTCACCGAACGATACAAAGTGGAACGGGACGCGGAAGTGAGAGAGGAGCTGGTTGATGCACTGCTACATCTCGAGGACGTCGCCTATTGGGAGAAACTGACTGGCAATCCCGGGCAACTCGCGGTTTCAATATCACTTTCCGATCACAAGCCCGAGGGGATGGAATTCGGTGTGCGTCAGTTGCAGTATGCCAAGGCCACCATTACCGAAGTGCCGGAGTTTGTATTCGAGAAGCTTGACGAGAAGGGTGTCGTCGGGGAGAGCCACTCCGCCAAGTCCGTGGCGCTTTACCCGGAGAAACTGTTTGTCGCCGGTTGGGACAATGGAGATCAGAAGGTGCTGCGTGTGCAGCCGCCCGGGTTATCTCCCGGCAACTGGCGGGTGACTTTGCGCGGAACCATCAAAGGCCGTGCATGGCATTCGGAACCATTGGAAATCGTCCTACCCTTGAAGTGAATCATGCGGATTTCATGCAGTTGGAGAAAACAGAACCCCGATGATCGATTCCATCTTCAACGCACTTAGCATTGAAAATAGCCCAGCGCTGAAGCGCCGGGCTATTTTCACATTCACCCGTCCCGCGGCCTCCAAAGGGAATGGAGCCTTGCCGGACAATCCTGAATAGAGAAGCCTGTCGGCATAAGGTCTGCTAGTTCCCATCATGAAAATACATTCGGTAGCATCCATCCTCGCACTGTTCCTGGCCGTGCTGCCAGCCGCGTCGGCGACCCAGCCGAACGTCCTGTTCATTTCGGTGGACGATCTCAACGACTGGATCGGTTGCCTTGGCGGGCATCCGCAATCGGTGACGCCGAATTTTGATCGTCTCGCCGCCAGCGGCATGCTCTTCACCAACGCGCACTGCGCGGCGCCCTCGTGCAATCCCTCGCGCAGCGCGATCATGACCGGACGATCGCCCCATCGCTCCGGCCTTTACACCAATGCCCAGAAGATGCGGGACGTGATGCCGGACGAGATTCTCCTACCCAGATATTTCTCCGACCACGGCTACTGGTCCGCAGGGTCCGGCAAGATCCTGCACTACGTCATCGATGCTCCGTCATGGGACGAATACTTCCCGGAAAAATCGAAGGACGACCCGTTTCCCCGCACCTTCATGCCGGAAAAGCGCCCGCTGTCGCTGCCCCGCGGCGGCCCGTGGCAATACATCGATACCGACTGGGGCGAACTCGACGTTTCGGATGAAGCAGCGGGTGGCGACTGGTTGGTCTCGGACTGGATCGGCCAGCAGCTCCGCAAGAAGCACGACAAACCGTTCTTCCTTGCCTGCGGCCTCTACCGACCGCATGAGCCATGGTTTGTCCCGAAGAAGTATTTCGAGAAATTTCCGCTCGCATCCATCCAGCTCCCGCCCGGGTATCTCGCCGGTGATCTCGACGACGTTCCGGAAGCGGGCCGCAAGCTCGCCCGCAACCGCTATTTCCCGCACATCCAGTCCCAAGGGCAGTGGAAACAGGCGATCCAGGCCTATCTCGCAGCCATCAACTATGCCGATGCCATGCTCGGTCGCGTGCTGGAATCCCTCGATCATGGACCTAACAAAAACAACACCGTGGTGGTTCTCTGGTCGGACCACGGTTGGCATCTCGGTGAAAAGGAACACTGGCAGAAATACACCGGATGGCGCGTCTGCACCCGTGTGCCGCTGATGGTAAGACTCCCCGCCGGGACGAGCGATGCCGTGCCACAAGGAGTGAAGCCGGGCAGCAGATGCGATCAAGCGGTCGGACTCATCGACCTGTTCCCGACGTTGACGGATCTCTGTGGCTTGCCGAAAAAGGCATCGAATGACGGACACAGCCTGGTTCCTTTGCTGCGCGGGGAAGCAGCGGATCCGGAGGCCGTCACCATCACCTGGCTGAGCGATGGAGCGAGCCTCGCGATCAGTGGCAAGGACTGGCGCTATATCCGCTACGCCGACCTGTCGGAGGAACTCTATCACATCGCCGCCGATCCTTTCGAGCACGACAATCTGGCAGGAAAACCGGAGCATGCCGCCCAACTCGCAGAGTTCCGAAAGCGCGTGCCGTCGGAGCTGGCAAAGATGCCGCCCATCAAGGTCGCGGATCTCATCGAGCTGGAATGGCATCCGCACCGTGATGGCGAGGAGACTCCGGCCTCAAAGCCCGATGGTCCGCCCATGCGCCTTGCTTTCGTCAACGAGCGGAAAGAGCCCGTGAAGTTCCTGCGCGTGAGTCCGGAGGGGAAAACCACCGAAACCGGGCGCGTTGAACCGGGATCGGTCGTGGAGACCCAAGGCAGCCCCGGCTCGGTCTGGATGATCACCGATCATGCGGGAAAGCTTCTCGGACACTTCATCGTCGACGACCGCGCGGCACGAGCGGTGATTCACTGAACGGGATCCCGAACCCGGCGATGATCCGGCTTTTACTTTGGCGCGTCGACGGTTCTCGCCCCCAGCGGAGGCAATGCCGGTCTGCGCACGCCCGGCGGAAGAGCTGTTAGCGGACCCGTAGCCGCAGGGGCCATTCCGCCGGTGGGTGATGCCGGTTTGAGCGCCACGTCAGGTAGGGAGATTTGGGGTTTAAGCGGTTCCACGGCGGCGGCCTGAGCGGGAGTTTGCGGCACGTCGGGCGCTCCGAGTTCCGAATCAAAAAGCCGGTACTTCGGATCGACCCGGTCCAGCGGAATGGTTACCGCAGGCGGCGGGCTGGGTTGCGCGCCCTTCTCCGGTGTTTGCTGATAGAGTTCGTTGGTCAGGGCCTCACCCGCGGCGGGTTCGAGACCCGGCAGTTTCACCGGAGTGGTGTGAGTGCTGATGCGGCTCGTGAGTTTCATCGCCTCCTTCGGGTCGCGTGTCATCCATGGAAGCTCGCCGAGTTTCGGACGGCGGTTCTGGAAATTTCCCCAAAGGGTTTCCTCGTCATCGGTCCAGAGGATGAAGTGTTCGAGGTCCGGATTGCCGAGCGAGGGATCTGCCTCAAGCGCGGCGCCGTAGAAACGCGCGGCCTGCAGGACCATGCCATGGTGGAGCAGGGCGTTGGCAATTCCGAGGTTCTGCACCGCCTTGCCCCGGTTGTGTTCAAGCAGCGCGGTGAGCAGGCGGATGGCTTTTCTGGGTGTGGCTTTGGCGAGGATTCTTGCGGCGAAGGCCAGCTCAACATCAATGCTCGGGATCTCGTCCGCGGCCCAGATGACATCCGAAGCCTTTTGATAGGATTCCTCGTCGTATAGCAGACGTGCCAGTTGCTTGCGCGTTTCCCAGTCAGCCGCGTTCTCCTTCAGGATCTCGCGCAGCTTCTTCTCGTCGGTTGGGTTCGGTCCGGAGCTCATGTCTGTGGATAGGTTCAATGTATTAGATCACCCTTCATGCCGCTGGCCGCAAGTCCTAATCTCAGCCAATTCCGTCAGCCAGGGATTCCAGCTATTCCTCTGGAGTTGCCGGAATCCGCCGC